>JBCDJE010000070.1:0-11199 GCA_038748185.1 Bacteroidota bacterium | reverse complement strand
GTGGGGATGCTGCTCAAATCTTACCTGTACTCAATAAAATTGCTGAAGCCTCTCCAAATATTGAGTTGCTTACCCTACTTAGAGATGAGAATTTAAGATTAATGGATAGCTTTTTAACAAATGGAGGAAGGTCTATTCCCAAATTAATTATTCTAGATAAAAAAAGTATATCGGTAAAAGGTTCTTGGGGTCCTAGGCCAAAACCTGCCCAAGATATGTTTTTAGTATATAAGCATAATAAAGAAAAAGTCGCTTATGAAGATTTTCAAGCAGAGCTGCAAAAATGGTATTTAAAAGATAAAGCAGGTGCAATCCAAGATGAATTATTTGAGTTGCTGGATGTTTGCGAAGAGGTAAGAGATAGTTGAAAATATGAATATAATGAAGTAACTAGCTAGTAAAACCTTGTTATTGGCTTTCTATGCATATTTTCTTTACTATCGTGATAAAACTCAAATTTTTAAATATACTTATTGAAAAAATGCTGTACTGGCTAACAGCATTAAGTGCCGGTTTATTTTTCGTAGTAATAATATTAGGCGTTCTTGCCAGATATGTTACGCAAAGTCCATTACTGTGGTCAATTGAAATAGCGAGGTTATTATTTGTGTGGTCTTGTTTTTTAGCCGCCGCTTTAGCCTATAGGAAAAAAGCACATATTGCTATTGGATTACTAGTAGATAAGTTTTCACCAAACTGGCAAATGCAATTAGAAGTAATTCGCCAGGTAATGGTTATATTTTTTATGCTACTGATTTTCTACGCATCTAGTGAAACAATTTTCCGGTTATGGTTTTCTAAACTTCCTGTATTAGGTATTTCTCAAGCTTGGTTTTACATTCCTGTTCCACTTTCTGCCTTAAGCATCATCTCTTTTTCATTTGAAGCAATGTTAAGATCAACTTCAACTGCTAAACCGGCTTAATATGCTTCTCATACTACTGCTAACTTTTTTGTTACTTGCTATATTAAGACTACCTATCGCATTGGCATTGGGTTTAGCAGCAGTGGCAGCAATAGGTTTTACTTCTGATTTGCCTTTTACGGCTATCCCACATAAAATGGTTAATGGCATAGATTCGTATGTTTTTTTAGCTATTCCACTCTTTCTAATGGCAGGAAGGTTGATGAATGCAGGGGGAATAACAGATCGTATATTTAGTTTTGCCCGTGTTATTATCGGGCATATTAGTGGAGGTTTGGCACATGCAAATGTAATTGCAGGAATCATCTTTTCTTGGATGTCGGGTTCAGCAGTAGCGGCTGTTGGAGGACTGGGAGAAATTGAACTTAAAGCCATGAAAGAAAATGGTTTTGATCAAGAGTTTTCTGCTTCGGTAATAGTAGCTTCCTCAGTTTTAGGTCCCATTATTCCACCTAGCATTCCGCTAATTGTTTATGCAGCAATGACTGAGAACTCAGTCGGTAAGCTTTTTATAGGTGGGATTATTCCGGGTCTTCTGTTAGCACTATCTCTCATGGTATTAATATATTTTATAAGCAAAAGAAGATATTACCCCAAAGATAAACGAGCCACTTTTAAACAACTTATCACTGCTTTTAAAGATGGGTTTCTACCACTAATGATGCCTGTAATTATGTTAGGAGGCATCGCTGTAGGAATTTTCACTCCTACCGAGGCTGCTGCTGTAGCGGTTTTGTATGCATTAATTATTAGTTTATTTATATATCGAACAATTAATTTGAGCGATATTCCGGGAATATTGGTAGAAACAATGATTACTACTGCAGTTGTGACTTTTATTATCTCTATGACAACGCCTTTTTCCTTTTTACTGACGATTGAAGATGCAGGAGAAGATGTAGCGGTTTTTGTTACTGCATTCACTGAAAATAAATGGGTAGTGCTATTTATGATTAATTTACTTTTGCTATTTTTTGGAGCGTTAATGGAAGCTGGAGTAGTATTGATTCTTTTTACCCCTATTCTTTATCCACTTATTGTTTCACTTGGGATTGATCCTATTCACTTTGGAGTTGTGATGGTTTTTAACCTCATGATAGGTGTGGCTACTCCTCCAGTTGGTGTTTGTTTGTTTGTTATGAGCCATATTAGTGGAATAAGGGTAGAAACTTTAATGGAAAAAATAATTCCTTTTTTGGTACCGATGTTACTCATTCTTTTACTCATCACTTATTTACCTGAATTGGTTTTGCTACTACCCAATTTATGGATGGAATGACCATTATGGTATTTATCTAAATTTGATTGTTTAGAAAATGAAACGGATATGAATTTCATAAGATGAAAAGAAAATATAATACATTATTTAACTTTAAGATGAATTGGATCATAGCATTCTCAGCATTGCTTTTGATAACATGCCACTCAAATCAAGAAAAGCGTATAGTGAAGATTGGCTTATCTCATAGTGCTAATCATTCTTTTACCCAAGCCCTTTTACATTTTGATAGCTTATTAAATTTGCAGACTAATGGTAAATTCGATGTGCGTATATATCATTCTTCGAGATTGGGAAGTGAAAAAGAAATGCAGGAAATGATGACTTTGGGCTCACTTGAAGGTGCGCTTGCCGGATTGCTTAACAATTACGATCCTATTTTTGCCATTTTTGAAATGCCGTATCTGTACCGAGATCGAGACCATGTTTTCAAAGTATTTAACGGTGAAATGATGAAGGAGACCATGAAGCCTTTAGAGGCTAGGGGGTTAGTATTTACCGGGTTTTATGAGAACGGATTTCGGAATATCACCAATTCAATAAAAAGTATTACGCATCCTGAAGATCTGAAAGGTTTACTAATCAGAACGCCTGAAAACCCGGCTTATATGGCGACTTTTGAAGCGATGGGTGCTATACCTACTCCCATGAGTTTTTCAGAACTATATACTGCTTTGTTACAAGGTGTAGTTGATGGGCAAGAAAACCCTTTGCAAAATATTTGGTTTGGCCGATTGTATGAGGCACAAAAACACATTGCACTTACATATCACATTTACAATCCCGCTTACGTATTATTCAGTAAACGTTTTTGGGATAGTCTTACTCAGGAAGAACAAAAAATCTTTAGAGAATGTGTAGCAGAATCAACCCGTTGGCAGCTCGATTATATGAAAAAATTGGACAAAAAATTGGAGCAGACATTGAAAGAAAAAGGAATGCAATTCACTTATCCTGATAGGACTGCATTTGAAAAAGCCAGTTTGCCTGCATATGATATAATTTATCAAGAATTGGGTGATCGTGCTCGCAAGATTGTTACGCAAATTAAAAATATGCCCTAGAAAGCATTATTTCTATCCATTGTCACACTGCTTTAGCCCATAAATATAATCAAGGAGACATGGATTTTAGCCACACAATTTCTCAAAATCCTGTTGGAGAATAAAATAACACTATGGTCTGTTTACAGCAGAGGACTAAGGCTTACTATTGCTATGCATCTATCACACCGTTTTTTAAAATGGTGCAACACAACTTAAAAGTCAGGTAGTGTTGAACATATATGTTATAAAGTTCTGGATGATTTTTACTTGAAACGCATTTTAAACTACTATTTTTAGCATAGGTTGGTTCTATCACTTATAGGTCTTCATGTAATTTCCTAAAGAGCCAAAAATAAAAACTTTGAATAGAACAGAAGTTATAAAAATAATATCATAGAATAATGGCAGGAGAAACAAATTTACAAAAACTAATAGAGTTTATGCACCCGGAGCTTCATACAGGGGAATATGTATTTTCAACCTTGGAAACTACAGCTAATATTCCTAGAGATATATTTATTTGTGAGTTTAGAGAAGAAGAAGGAGTAACCGTTGTCTTAAAACGAAGTGAAGCAGATAAACTAAATCTTACTTATGAATACATCGCCTCTTGGATTACACTAACTGTCCATTCTTCTCTAAATGCTATTGGTTTAACTGCTGTATTTTCGAACGAATTAGCCAAAAATAATATAAGCTGTAATGTAATAGCAGGTTACTATCATGATCATATTTTTGTAGATAAAAAAGATGCCCAAAAAGCACTTAAATTGTTAAAAGCTTTATCTAAAAAAAAATAATGGATTTTTTATTGAAAGCGTGTTTTTTTGACCTTGAAAGGCAATATATACCTCAAACACCTTGCTTTTTTAAAAAGTGGAATATTTGTATGTAATAGCCAAGTTTATGAGAATAATGCGATTACCCTTTCGTTCCATTTCGAGATAGTTGATTACTAATAATCAAGCTAATTTTTTAAAATAAGACCATTCATTTTTTAACCTGTATTGAAATGTCAAAAAAACTCATTGTAATTCTTCTTTATTTCATCATTTTAGGATTAAGCATCTCTTGCGATGAGGATGATCCTGAAGAAATCAATCTCGCTCCTGAGATAAGTAATCAAAGTTTTACCATTGATGAAAATAGTCCTGATGGCACATTAGTTGGAACAATTCAAGCTGCTGACCCTGAAAAAAGATCACTTAGTTTTTCTATTACGGCAGGAAATACAGATAATACATTCTCTCTTGATGCCGCTTCAGGAGCATTAACTGTGAATACTGCATCATCATTAGATTTTGAAAGTAACATGTCTTTTACGCTTACTGTAACAGTAACTGACGGAGAAAATACGGCTACAGCAACTATTACTATAAATATTACAGATGTAAGTGAGAATACTGCGCCTACAATTGATGATCAACAATTTTCCATAGATGAAAATAGCGATGAAAATACACCTGTAGGAACAGTAGTAGCCGTAGATGCAGAGCAAGATTCATTAACCTTTAGCATTACTGCAGGAAATACTGCTGAGGCTTTTGCGATAGATTCACTTTCGGGTGAGCTCTTGGTAAATACTGTCGCAGCTATCAACTTCGAAGAAAACCCTTCATTTAGTTTAACGATAGAAGTAAGTGATGGGGAAAGCACGGCTACAGCAACCATTACTATAAATATTACTGATGTAAGTGAAAATACTGCGCCTACAATTGATGATCAACAATTTTTCATAGATGAAAATAGCGATGAAAGTACATCTGTAGGGATAGTAATAGCCGCGGATGCAGAGCAAGATACGCTAACCTTTCGCATTACATCAGGTAATACTGCTGAGGCTTTTGCGATAGATTCACTTTCGGGTGAGCTCTCGGTAAATACTGTTGCAGCGATCAATTTCGAAGAAAATCCTTCCTTCGGTTTAACAGTAGAAGTAAGTGATGGAACACTTTCAGCTACTTCTACAATAACTATTCAGCTAAATGATATTTCTCCAGAACCCTTTACCACTAAAGCAGAAATAATAGATGCATTGAATACCAGCTACACTAATTTGTATAGCTACATTGAGTTTACTTATTTGTTTGATGCAGTTTATGCTGAAGTAATTTCTGCACCAACTGGTGATTGGGATAATATAGCGGCAAAGACGGTAACCTCGCAAGATGCTAATGTGAGTCAATTATGGTTCGGAGCGAAAGACATTATTTTCGTATTAAATAATATTATTATAAGTGCTGAAGAAGTTTTGCCGGCTGGGCAAGAGCAAGATGAAATTATCGCTCAGGCAAGGGCTATTCGAGCTTATTTACATTTTAATTTGCTCAACTGGTTTGGAAGTTTTCCTTTAGATTTGGAAATCACTGATAACAACTCTCCACAAGCCTCTCAAAGCGATATAATCTCATTTATAGAATTTGACTTAAATGCTGCCATAGCTGCATTGCCATTAAGTTGGCAAGTGGGAGTTAATAATTTTACAACAAGAACGGCGCAAGCTATCCTAGCAAGAGTAAAGTTATTCAACAATGATTGGGCGAATGTACTTGATCTTGCTAATACCATTGAAAATGACGATACGTATGCATTAAGTGCCGGAACGAATAATTTTACAGCTGATAGTTTAGAAATTATTTGGGGATTCGATGAAACAGGTGAAGCACCTTTTAGTAATACTTATACCAGAGGTGCTTACGTACCGCTTTTTAGGTTAACAGAAGCCTATTTAATGCAGGCGGAAGCCAACGTTATGATAGGATCAAACCTGAATAGTAGAACAGCGCTCAATACTTTACGTCAACGTTCTGGTCAAACTGCTATACCTAATGATGCTAGTGGAAGTGTACTCATAGAAGCCATCTTTGACCAATGGGAAAGTGAAATGGGTTTTGGGAGTGTCTCATTTAGCACTTTAAAAAGATATGAAAGAGCAGAAGATACATTATCAATTCAAAATTTTCAATTACTATTGCCCATTCCGCAAGTTGTAATTGATAGTAATCCTAATTTATTTCAGAATCCGGGGTATTAGTTTTTGAAATAAGTTCACCAATGTTTTACAAACATAGCTTTCTTTAGTAGAGGGCTATGTTTTTTATTTCTAGGTAAAATCTTAACTTATTGAGCAAGTATAATTGCTTTAATAATTTCAAATTATCTGCATAACATTGTACATTTATTAGAATAGATGCTGTAAGCTTATTGAAATTATGCTAAACTTAAAGGATTATATTATTGATAGTAAACTTTTTAAGACTATCAATATTGATGATTTACTTTTTGTGAAATATTCATGCTTGGTTGAAGATAGCCAATCTGAAATTTGGGCACATGAAAATTATTTAGCGTATGCCATTGGTGGGGAGAAGAAGTGGAAAACGCCAGAGAGTGAATTTAAAATTGGCTCTGGAGAAGCCCTTTTCATAAAAAAGGGGGCTAATACAGTTTACAATTACTACGATAAGCCCTTTTATGTATTGTTTGTTTTTCTGCCAGACAATTTCATTAGAAAGGTGCTTGACAAACATCCTGACATAATTTCAAAAGCAACAAAGCGTAGTTATCAAAATGAACAACTCTGTCTTTTAGCATTAAATGAAGTGCTGTCATCTTTCTTTAATTCTTTACTGGCTTATTTTTCTGAAGGCGTAATATGTTCAAAAGAAATTTTAAGGTTAAAGATGGAAGAATTGGTGTTAAACATATTGACACAACCTGAAAATCATAAGCTAAAGCAATACTTCATCAGGATAGGGCAAAGTCAGCAAGTAGATATAGAAGAAATGATGCAGGCTAACTATTTGCGTCAGCTTACCCTTAGTGAGTTTGCAAGACTATGTGCCAGAAGTCTTTCATCTTTCAGAAGAGATTTTAAGAAAACTTTTGGAACTACACCTAATAGATGGCTTCTTAGTAAAAGATTAGAATATAGCCGGTTCGTATTAGAAACTACCAATAAACCAATAGATGAGGTCATAGATGTTTGTGGTTTCAAGAACTGCTCACATTTCATCAAAGCTTTTAAAAATGTATTTGGTATATCTCCAAACAGGTATAGACAGCGGCATTTCGAAAATGAAACGTAATTTGACTTTCTCAACACACTTTTTGACTTTCCTAGCAAATTCACTTTTTAGTATCCAATTTACCTTTGTACAATAAATTATGTAGGAGATAAATAAAATAGAGATGCTATCTATTTATGGAAAAATTTTAAAAATTAGCAGGTGTAACCCCAACGCTTTTATTGTAAATGTTGTCTTGATTATTTTAACAGTAAACAGTTGCCAATTTGGAAAGCAAGTAAAGCAATCGCAAGTTGAACTGGAGGGCGGATTTGTTTTAGATTGGGATAATTTAACTTATGCTATTGCATACGAACATGATAAATTTTATTCATTAATAGGTATTAGGGCTTTAACAATGGTGCATCTGGCTATGCATGATGCACTTAATGCGATAGAACCTCAATACGAACAATATGCCTATCTTCAAAAACACGATGACGCTGATCCTTTAGTAGCAGCTTCTCAAGCAGCTTATGAAGTATTAATCAAAATTTACCCTTCAAGAAAAGATACGATTATACTGCAACTTAATAAATGCCTTAAGCAAGTAGCAGAAAGTTCTGCTAAAAAAAGTGGTATTGAGATAGGTATAAATGTGGCAAAGGCAATTATTCATTTACGCCAAGGTGATGGGCATGAAAAACAGGATGGATATACTCCTATGACGAAGCCCGGTGATTATCAATATACACCCGGTTGGAATAACTGGGTGTTGAAACCTGATTTTAGTTATGCAACACCATTCGCATTAGATACGGTAACTCAATTCAGATCTCCAGATCCTCCTAATTTAACCAGTGAGATTTACACAAAATCTTATGAAGAAGTAAAGGCTTATGGGATGAAAAGCAGTACTGTTCGTTCTTTGGATCAGACACATTATGCACATTGGTGGGCTGAGTTTGCAGAACATAGTTGGAATAGGATAGGAAGGATTGCTGCGAAAAAACATCACCTTTCAGCTTGGGAAGCAGCTCGAATGTTTGCATTAATCAATGTAGACATTTATGATATTTACTTGGCGTCTTTGGAGAGTAAGTATTTTTATGACACATGGCGACCATACACTGCAATTAGAGAAGCAGATAGCGATAATAATCCTCAAACTATTCCTATAAAAAGTTGGGAACCGGAAATGTTAACTCCTCCTTGGCCCGAATACCCATCGGCACATGCTGCTGTTGGGGCAGGTGGCGCTGAAATATTAAGACATGTTTTCGGAACATCCGCTATTTCCTTTACTATGGAATCAACCTCGGCTTTACCTCAGGCAAAAACCCGTACCTACAACAGCTTAATAAAAGCTGCGGATGATTGTGCCGATTCAAGAATTATGAATGGTTATCATTTTCGTTTTGCGACGGAAGAAGGTAAACGCCAGGGTTTACAGATAGCAAAGTTTGTACATGGAAAGATTTTGAAACCATTAGATTAACGTTTTAACTTGTCTTGAAGACTTCAGGGTTTTTTGTTATTGATTAATATTTTTCTACAAATAAAATTGGCTCTTTAAAAGGGCTGATTGCTCTGGAATCGAAACCAACATTATTGTATTTTTGTGCCTCTTAACAATTGAATCACCTCTTTCAATTCTTTTTGATGAGATAGTAGGATACTTCATTCAAACCGAAAATTTCTTTTCGAGAAATAAATATTGAACTATTTAATAGTTTCTGTGTAAGCTTATGTAGTACACTCTTCTTCTTAGCCTATATATTTAGCAAGGGCCACTCAAATTTATGATCTCATAATCAGGTATTTACATATTTTCAACTGATAAATACATTGTAAAATGTAAAAATAAGTTTTAAAACTGAAAAATACATTTTATATTAGCCACATGGAAGAGTTAACAAAAACAGAAGAAAAGATTATGCAGATTCTATGGGATATAAAAATAGGATTTGTGAAAGATGTAATTGCTAAGCTGCCCGATCCGAAGCCTCCTTACAATACAATTTCATCGGTTGTTAGAATTTTAGAGGGCAAGGGCTTTGTATCACATAAGGCTTATGGAAAAACCCATGAGTACTTTCCGATAGTATCCAAAATGGCTTACAGCAAATTCACCCTCAAAAATATGATTACCAACTACTTTGAAGGGTCATACGAAAAGTTGGTTTCTTTTATGGTAAATGAGAAAGCTTTGACTGACGATGAGATAAAAGAAATTAGCGATTTAATAGAAAAAAATATTCCCCAAAAAGATAACAATGATTAATTATTTTACCTATCTATTAGAGGTAAGTATCTGTTTAGTAATACTGTTCTTGCCATATTCTCTATACTTTCGCAGGCTTACCCACTTTCAATGGAATAGAGCCTACTTACTAGGAGTTTTAGTTATAAGTGCCATTATTCCGGTGATAGAAATACCTTCATCCACTATCCATGAACCGATAGAAATCGGACTTGAAATGTATTTGGATAACATCGGTTTCGAAAATTTTTCAAATAGGGCAGGAGATGAGAAAATTATAGAGAAAAGTGTTTCGATGAGGTATGAATGGATTATTGTAGCTTCTATCTATGTTTTAGGGATGTTGTTTACATTGATTAAGCTATTGATAGGTTTTTTTCGATTGTACTCGATCATTAAAAATAATCCAAATGAGGAAAAATATGGATTTGTTTGGGTGAAAGTGCCTGAAAGTATTGCTCCTTGCTCTTTTGGAAAGTGGCTGTTTTTATCTCCATCTGCTTTAGATAATAGACAGATTGTAAAACATGAATTGGTTCATCTAAAACAAAAACATACTTATGATATCCTTTTGATTGAATGCTATAGTATTTTCTTTTGGTTTAACCCTGTAATACACATCATCAGAAAAGGATTGAAACAGGTTCATGAATATGTAGCTGACCATTATACTGCATACAATGATAAAAAATCATATGCCCAATTAATTCTGGAATCAACAACAGTTTCTTCTGACCTTCAAATCACAAACTCATTTTCTTTTTTACCACTTAAAAACAGAATTCTTATGCTAAGTAAAAAGCGTTCCTCTAACCTCTCAAGATGTGGGTTTATGTTTACATTACCCATTATTATCCTATTAGCTACTGCATTTTCTAAAAATATCATCCCCGATGAAAAGACATTAATTTCAAAAAAATCATATCATGTACCACTATTTAATTTACCTATTTACCAGAATAAGGAGATTCATCTTTCTACAAATCTTAATAACCCGCAACCCTTTATTTTACCTATCGCTAAAGAGCATGTAAGGGTAACCTTTAAATACGGTATGCGAAATCATCCTATATTAAAAGTGAGGAGGATGCATACTGGTATCGATTTTAAAGCACCTGAAGGAACGCCTATTCTAGCTGTTGCTAGTGGTATAATCACTTCCACAGAAAAATCGGATAAAGGGTATGGTAACCGTGTAATAATAGACCATGATAACGGCTTGGTGACATCTTATGCACACATGAAAGGTATCGATGTAAGAGAAGGAGAACAAGTAAAACAAGGAAAAATGATTGGTACCGTAGGTAGTACAGGTCTTTCTATACATCCGCATCTCCATTTTGAGGTAATAAAGGAAAATAAAAAAATGGATCCTGAGGGCATGTTGCCAAAGTTAGATATGGAATAAAAAATCTTATTACAATGGAATATTTCTCTTTTTTACTGTAGTCGAGCATTTGCATAACGGTTTTGTATCTTTTGTATGCAATTGCTTTTAGAAAAAGTACCCATTTTCAATGGAATAGATTTTACTTACTCGGAAGTTTATTAGTAAGCATAATCATTCCAGTATTAAATGTTCCGATTGAAAATAAACAAGCTGTGGCCTGCTGCGCGAGCAAGCCCTCGGGGCCCTCGTCCTCGGTGACCGTGCCCGTTGTGCGAAACCAGATGTCGTG
>JBCDJE010000069.1:0-11350 GCA_038748185.1 Bacteroidota bacterium | reverse complement strand
ATTTGGTAAGACGTTACTCGGAAAGGATTCCCAAATTCTAACCGATTTTTTTAATATTTAACTAAAAATTTTAGTATCAAGCTTAGAGTGTTTTTCTTGAAACGAAATCTACTCATCATAATCTATATGGAAGTAGTACTTTCACAGTGCAATAATCTATTTGTAGGTAGTTAATTTTTTTTATAAAGAAACCCAAAAGGCATGCATAAGCCCGTCATTCCGCTTGTTTACAAGCAGGAATCTCTTGCCTACTATTTAAGTGAGGTTTTTAAATTATCAACCAATATACCACATAAAAAGTACGTCTTTATGACGGTCGCTACCGTGAACTGAAGCGTGGTAAGTGCACTGGTGTGAAGCCAACATGGCAACGACTAACTGTTTAAAATAGTTTACAGATTCCTTGCAGGCGTCCTTCACTTTGTTCGAATGACGTGGTCAGCATGACGTGGTCAGCATGACGTGTAAGTAATTGATTTTTAACATTTTACCCAGAAACCTCACGTTAGAATAAATATGTTTGAGTGCTGTAAGCTTAATAAGCATTGATAACTTTACAACAAAGTACTAATATACAAAACCCTGAAAATATTCTTTTCAGGGTTCTACATCTAGCTAGAAAGCTTTAAGCTTTTACTGAAGTTTGAAAGTAATAGGGATGGTATATTTAACCGCTACGTTCTCTCCATTTTGTTTGCCGGGTATCCAATTCGGCATGGAAGATACAACTCTTACTGCTTCTTCATCGAGACTTTTATTTTCGGTTGGGCGAGCAATTTCAGAATTTCTTATTGAGCCGTCTTCATCTACTACAAAACTAACATAAGCAGTACCTTCAGCACCGGCTCTTGTTGCATCTTTAGGGTATTTTAGGTTTTTTCTTAGGTATTTCATCATTTCAGATTCACCTCCTTCAAAAGAAGGACTTTCTTCGGCAAATGTGTAGACTAAAGTGCCAGTGGCTTCATCTACATAGGTATTTTCATTGAGGTTTTCAGCCTTTTTTTCGACTTTTTCGATACCTTCCTCTACAGCAGAACTCATTTCTTCAGCTTTTTCGGAAATATTTTCTTGTGTATCAGAAATAGCTTCAGAAACAGATTCTTTTACTTCGGTTTCGTCCACTGTTGCAGGCGTATTCTCATTTTCTGGAGAAGGTTTAGTGGAGCATGAAATAACAAAAAATGCAAGTGTAGTAATAATAATTGGATTCAACATTAACTTTTTCATGATGTTAAAAAATTTAATTTAGTTAAAGATTCTACTCAATTTAAGAAAATTTTGGTATTAACATCAAGGAATTAGATGTTATCTTTTGGTTATAAAAAAAGCTAGGAGTAATAGTAAAGCTGGACTTTTTAAAGATGAGCCATAGTTAATCATCTAAAAATCAGCAAATTATGCCTTACTGGGTAATGTTAGCTTTAAAAAGACTTTATCCCATTTTATAATAAGCCCATTCAATAATTTAAGAGACGCTTGTAAAGGTACTTGCAAGCACCTTTGCACCTCATCTCTTCAATGCGAAGCAAGAAGTCTCTCACCGCTAAGCGGTGCACTGGCAATAGGTAAGAGATGTCTCACCCTCTGTGCTTCGACAAGACGGGCGGAGGTGTCAGGTTTCATCTTTATCCATTGGCAATATGGAACATAGTCAGTGAAAACGGGTATTAGAAGTGGTTTTTACTTTTTTTATAAATATTAGATATCCAATAAATTGGTGCTAATTATCAGTAGATCACATAAGAACACCTTTAATTATTATTCCACCTTCACTTGTTTTATCTGTGGGATACCAATATTTAATCCGCCCCAAGCGATGAGATAGGCTAAACTAAAACCAGTGAAAATAGGAATATAACTGCCTGTTGCTTCAAGAATTACACCTACTGAATAGGCAATCACAACACCACCTAAGGCGCCAGCTGTTCCGGCAATTCCGATTACTGAACCAATGGCATTTTTGGGGAATACGTCAGAAGCTATGGTAAAAATATTGGCTGAACACGCTTGATGCGCAGCAGTTCCAAGGCTTATTAAAGCTACAGCAATCCACATATCTTCTACTCTGGAAGCAAAAGCGATAGGGGTGGCAGCAATACCACATAGTAAAATAGTGAACTTTCGGGCATAATTTGCTGATTTTCCTTTTTTTATTAGATAAGAAGAAAACCAGCCTCCTACAATACTTCCCAAGTCAGATACTACATAAATGGTGATAAGTGGGGGGCCTAATTCGGTAAGGCTGATACCATGGTTGGTATTTAAAAATTTGGGCAACCAAAAAAGAAAAAACCACCATACAGGATCAGTAACAAATTTTAAAAAGCAAATGGTGTAGGTTTCTCTGTAAGCCAAGAGTTTAATCCAAGGAATTTTCTTTTCACTTTCTTCTTTATCTTGCTGAATAAATACCAATTCTTCTTTACTGAGCTGTTCGTGTTTTTCCGGGCTTTCATACATAGTAATCCAGAAAATTAGCCAGATAAAGCCGATTGCTCCAGTAAGAATAAATGCCCATTCCCAACCTAGTGTGATAGCAATCCAAGGAACTGTCAATGGGGCTAGAATAGAGCCCACATTGGTTCCTGAATTAAAAATGCCTGTTGCAAAGGCTCTTTCTTTTTTAGGAAACCATTCTGTAACTGTTTTTACAGCTGCAGGAAAATTTGCTGATTCTCCAAGCCCTAAAGTAAAACGTGCTGCAGCAAAACCAAATACAGAACCTGCAAAGGCATGTGCTGCTCCGGCAATACTCCACAAGGTAATAGAAATAGTGTAGCCCAATTTCGTCCCTATGCGGTCAAGCAAATTACCCATACTAATTAAGCCTATAGCATAAGCAATCTTAAAGGCAGAAACAATGGTTCCGTAATCAACCTCACTCCAGCCCATTTCTTCTTGTAGGAAAGGTGCTAAAATTCCCAAAACCTGTCGGTCGAGGTAATTAATTGTAGTGGCAAAAAACAGCAGGGCACATATTCTCCAGCGATAATTCCCACCACTTTTAATAATTTCTGTCTCTTTAGCTCGATTTGCTTCCAATGTATTGTTTTTATAAGGTTGCTAAATAGTTGACATTTCCCTAATACCCATCTCAAGTCCGCGTAGTTCTGCTAAACCGCGCATCCTTCCAATAGCTGAATAACCGGGGTAGAATTTTTTATTGGCATCAAATGAAAATTGGTGACCGTGATCGGGGCGCATGGGAATTGCTGTTACCTCATAATTAGTAGTATTGCGCCTTTTTTGTTCTTTAATGATCTCTTGTAATACGGCAAACATGTTCACACTGCCACTCAAATGATCGGCTTCATGGAAACTGCCGTCGTCTTCCCATTGCACATTTCGCAAGTGTATAAAGTGAATATGTTTCCCTAATCGTGTTACAATACCGGGTAAATCATTTTCAGGATTTGTTCCTAAAGAACCTGTACAAAAAGTAATACCATTTGATGAAGAAGGGACTGCTTCAACAATTGCTTGTAAATCAGTTTCAGTACTTGCAATTCGAGGTAAACCTAGGATTGAAAAAGGTGGATCATCAGGATGAATACAAAGTTTAATCCCTAATTTTTCAGCTACAGGAATTACTTTTTCAAGAAAATAGAATAAGTTTTTTCTTAGTTGTTCGTGATCTATTTCTTTATAAATATCTAAAAATGCTTGAAATTCCGTGATCGAAAATACTTCATCAGTACCTGGTAAACCTGCCATTATGGTATTTTGCAGCGTTTCTTTTTCTTGGTCAGTCAGGCTTTTAAAGTATTCAATTGCCTTTTCTTGGAGTTTTTCAGAGAATTCGTTTTTAGCATCATTACGTTTTAAAATACATAAATCAAAAGCGGCAAGGGCAGGGGCATAGTACCTTAAAGCTTCTGAACCATCTCGTAAATGGAAATGCAAATGTGTGCGCGTCCAATCTAGTACAGGCATGAAATTATAGCAAACCACTTCCAAGCCACAAGCCGCTAAGTTTTCAAGTGAGACGCAGTAGTTTTGGATCATTTTTTCTCGCTCTCTGCTCCCAGTTTTGATGCTCTCATGGATATTTAAGCTTTCAACTACTGACCACGTAAGTCCAACAGATTCTATAATTTCTTTTCGGGTTTCTATTGATTCTTTTGACCAAACTTCACCACAAGGAATATCGTGTAGTGCTGTTACGATCCCCTCAGCACCAGTTTGCTTAATTTCTGCTAAACTTATAGCATCCTGAGGGCCAAACCATCGCCAAGTTTGTAAGAGTTTTTTCATTTTCAATTAAAGTGCTTAGGTATTTACCTTCCTAAAGAAACATTAGAAGAGATAATAAGACAGATGATCCACTTTTTGAAAAAGTGGATCATCTTTTTTACACCCCACTGTACGAACTAAAGCCGCCGTCGATAGGAATAATTGTACCTGTTACAAACTTTGAAGCCTCGCTACACAGATACAAGATAGCTCCGTTTAATTCTGTAGCATCGCCAAACCTTCCGGCAGGCGTATTTTGAATTACCTGATTCCCCCTTTCTGTATAGCTTCCGTCTTCGTTGGTGAGTAGCCTTCTATTTTGGTTACCGATAAAAAATCCTGGAGCTATGGCATTTACCCTTAACCCATCCCCAAACTTAGAAGCGAGTTCCAATGCCATCCAACGAGTGAGCATATCAATACCTGCTTTAGCCATAGAATAGCCCATTACCCGGCTTATGGAGTGTGTTGCTGCCATTGAAGAAATATTAATAATACTTCCTACCTTTTGTTCTGTCATGGTTTTGCCAAATACCAATGAAGGAATTACAGAACCCATCAAGTTGAGGTCTAGTACTTTTCTCACAGCATCAATTGAAATATCAAACACAGTTTGATCTGGAGCTACTGTTGCACCTGGCATATTACCTCCGGCAGCATTAATTAGACAGTCAATTCGCCCCCATTTTTCAAGAATTTGTGTATTTACTTTTTCTAGATTTTCCTTTTCTAATACATTAGCAGCTAAACCTATTGCTGTGCCTCCGGCAGTATTCAACGCTTCGGCTTTCTCTTCTGCAGGTTCAGGTTTTAAATCGAGCAAAGCTATTTTTGCACCATGCTCACTAAGGTATGCTGCCATAGAACCGCCTAAAACGCCTCCACCTCCGGTTACTACGATTACTTTTTCATTAACATCGAATAAATCTTTTTTTTCTCCCATTTTTAATTGCTAGTATTTTGATGGCTTAATTTATAAGCTTCAGTTGTAATAAAATATTTAGTAATGATATTCTGCTTTTCCCAATCGGGTATCCTTCCTGCTTTTAAATATTCGAGGTATTTTTTGGTTACCTGTGCAAAATGTGCTTCATGACCTACTTTAAATTTATCGGGAATGATAATCTCCCATCCGTTTTCTGAAGGCTGCATATTAAGATCTGAATATTTTGTATCCAGCGTTTCTAATGCTGTTTTCAAAGCAGCTTCGATAGCATCGTTTTCAGCTGTGTTTAAAGGTTCTACATAGAGAGTAGTTTGATAATTTTGAGGTGCATCTTGCCTGATGACTAAATTGGACTTTGTACCACGCATCATAGAGAAGTGAGTGTCTTTTGCACCTTCGGGTGCTTCATAATTCCATATAACCGAAGCTTTTCCATGTACTCCTCTTGTAGTAAATATAATCTCTCCATTCGCATAGACTTGTAGCGAATCATTGGTAACATCTTTCTTTAGAAACTCAGGAAATTCCTTTTCTCCGGTAACTCTTTCGAATTGCTCAGGAGAAAGTAGGGTAGGCCAGCGTTTTCCTGAAATTACAGTTGTTTCAGTTTGGTAATCAATTCCTTCTTCGGGAAAGCATTCCCAAAGAATGAGATCAACTAAATGTGTTGAGACATCTACAATCCCTTCTCCTTGTTGTGTTACATCAAAAAACCAAGCAGGCCTTTTCAAAGGCTGACCAGATACATATTTAAAAAAATGGTGCACGCTTTCTTTAGATATTGCCGGATTTTCTGGCGTGCCTTTTTCCAGTTCACCAAATACTTCGGGAAATTGCGCTAGCTCTTTTTGTAAAATAGTAGTGATTTCAAAGCGTTCAGTCATGATGTCATATACCAATAATCCTTTTTCTTCGGCAAGTGCTAATGAAGATTTTAATAAATCAAATTCTTCTGGAACAATTACCATAGGCTTATCTGCCAATACATGGATATTGTTTTTCACTGCTTCATTGATGTATTCCGTTTTTTTCCCATTATTGCCTGCTACCATCATCACGTTCCCGGGTTTTTCTGCTAGCATTTTTTCGAAATAATCATCTCCTTCATACAAGATTTCCTCCCATTGAGTTGGCGCTTCTTCTCGTGTATTGTACAAGTCTATTTTTTGCAGGTGTTGTTGTACATCATCTCCTTTGGGTGCATATACAAAAGCCTTGGGGGAAATTTGAGGGTACATAAATTTTTGCACCAATGAAGCATGGAAATGCCCCGGGTCTAAAGTCATGAGTATTACCTCACCTTCTTTACCAGTGAATGCAGGGATTTCATTTTTGTTTTCTTCCATATTGCCTGACTGAGGGCTACCACAGGAAGTAACAAGTAGAAGTCCTACTACCCAGCTACTTAATTTTGCTTTATCGCCTTTTTTCATATCAGATAGACTTAACTATTTTGGCTCAAAAGCAGATGAAAATGAAAGTTTTTCAATATGCTTAAATCCATAAGGATAGCGCTGTGGTCTTGATAGCATGGCATTGGCTTCATCATCATTTTTAAATCGCTCATTTATAGGATCCCAGTGTAATTTTCTTTGCAGCTTCATAGCCGTATGCGCTACTAAGCAAGCGCTACAAGAGCGATGGGCAATTTCTGCTGGCGCAATAGGTTGCTTTCTAGTTTGAATACAATCTAACCAATTCCTATGTTGTTCTTCACTATGATAAAGATGCGTTTCGTTTTCTGAAATCTTAGTAGTGAGTATTTTCGGATCACTCGCTTGTAAAGCTTTATTTCCATTTCCTGCAGTAGGATCACTACTGGTTACAGAAACATTGCCCCTTGATACAAAAAGCCATCCATCAGAACCTTCAAACCGAACCCCATTTGGAAATTTACTGCTAATTTCCATCATCACGCCATTTTCATATTTGGCTTTTACATCAAAATCTCCATGCACATTCCAAATGCCACTAGTAGGAAAATCTGCTTTACCTTCTATTTCGATAGGTCCTGTATATTCTGTTCCCATTCCCCAATGAGCAGTATCAATATGGTGTGCACCCCAGCCTGTAATCATTCCTGCACCAAACTGTTCAATTCTAAGCCATCCCGGGCGTGAAAAATCACTTTGCGGATGAACACCTTTCTCGGTATAATAAGTTTCCGGGGTAGAACCTAACCACATATCAAAATTAAGATTTTCAGGAATAGGCATTTCTTCCCAAGTTTTACCTCCTGGGTCGGTTCCCAATCCTACTTTTACCGTTTTCAATTCGCCAATTCTCCCATTTCTAACTAATTCGCAAACCATTTTAAATTGGGGCCAAGGATCAGCAGAACGTTGTTGGCTACCTATTTGGAAAATCCTTCCGGTTTTGTGCATAATATTACTCATAGCCCTGCCTTCCTCTATGGTCAATGAAGCGGGCTTTTGTAAGTAAATATCTTTACCAGCTAGTGCTGCTTCAATAGCAGGTTGGGCGTGCCAGTGGTCAGGTGTACTGATAATTACTGCATCAATGTCTTTATCCATAAGCATTTCGCGGTAATCTTCATAGGTTTTAACATCCACATAGTTTGGTTTATTTTTCTTTTTTGCATACCAACTTTCAATGTGTTTCTTACCAAGATTTACTCTTTTACTATCAGGATCACAGACAGCAACTACCCGTGTGACATCGTATTTCATAGTTTCGGGCAGATCGTGATCTTTTGCTATACGCCCAAAACCGATTTGACCTATATTAATTTTATTGCTTGGTGCATTTTTACCTAAAACAGATGCAGGTACAATAGTAGGAAAGAATACAGCCCCTGTAATGCCCAAAGCAGACTTTTTTAAATAGTCTCTTCTACTTAATTTTTTATTTATGCCTTCTTTTTTTATTTGATGTTTCATTTTCACTTATTTTAATATTTCAAAATTGCTGCTTATTATTCTAAAAGCTTTTAGATCAATTTTATCAGTCCATTGGAGGGGGAATATTACTTTTTTTTCCATCAATTGCCCAAAGAATGCCTCCTAGGATATGTTCGAGGAAAACGGGATCTTTATAATCTTCCGGTTCGTGCCCTAGTGAAGTGTACCATTGTCTACCACCATCAAAATAGTGGTACCAAGCGAGTGGAAATTTTTCGCCAAAAATATTCCCAGGATATTCTCCTTTTTTTTCATCTTCTACACTATTCATATCTGCTGCGAGTAAAACATTTATATCAGGATTGAGATCAGTCAAATAATAACATTCATCACTTCTCGTCCATTTAGTAGGCAACGAGGCAGTAGAAGGATGGTTAGCATTAAGTATATGAATATCAAACTCTTGAAAGGGTGCATGCCGTTTAAATTTTCCGCCTAGTAACTGCCAATACCAAGGCCAATCGCGTTCAGAGCCACTAGCAGAATGGATACCTACAAAACTTCCTCCTTTGCGAATGTAATCTTGTAAAGCAGCTCTTTGTAAGGATGCCTTTTTAGTATCTGAATCAAAAGCGCTATTATTGGTATTAGAAAAAACAAGAGCGTCATATTTAGCAAGGTTTTCTGCTGTAAATACTGAAGGATCTTCTGAGGCATCTACTTCAAAATGATGCGCCTTACCCAATTGCTTTATAGCTTCAATACTATTAGGTATGTTTTTATGCACATAACCTTCTCCATTTTTCGTGTATAGCAAAATACGTTTTGCTATCTCCGCTTTTGGATTGGTTAATAAAGGTGTTATTTTAACTACAGGAGGGTGAGCGAAGTCATGCCAATAACTTTCTGCAGTAGAAGCGTCCATCTGACCTTCAAAAAGCACCATGCGGTATTTGAGTGAATATTGTTTTCCTGATTCTAATACCCAATCGCGATCCATAGTTGGATTAAAATTGAGGAAAACATTTTCAACACCTTTGTTATTCCCCTTGGGCCAAATACGGATCATTTCAGGAAAATTGTAATTTGTAGGGTAGGTCATAAATAATGCACCCGATTCTCCACTTTCTGTTGGACCGGAAATCATACACCATCGAGCCCTTGTAGCATTACCATCTTGTTTATTCTTTCCTGAGGAAGTGAGTAAATGTACATTACTATCATCCCAACTAGCCCTTGCCCTATAACCAAAGCCCTGGTACCTGTACTTTTCTAAAATGAGTGGATTCTCAGTGCCACAACGGTAGATAGACGTAAAATCTACTGTTGTATTTTCAGTATTCCAAATCTTTAAATTATATGTCTCTCTTAAAGCAGTTTCTTCTTTTTGGCGAGTTGAATCTTCAAAAACAACATGCTCTTGCCTTACTTCCATTTCACCAAACACATCTCCGCTATTATATACCGGAGTTTCATTCA
Source organism: Bacteroidota bacterium (assembly GCA_038748185.1). Classification (GTDB taxonomy): domain Bacteria; phylum Bacteroidota; class Bacteroidia; order Cytophagales; family Flammeovirgaceae; genus Chondrinema. The sequence goes on along the minus strand of JBCDJE010000069.1, from coordinate 1,828 downwards.
CTTTAATAGTTCCATGTCCTTTAATTAGATTCCAAAAATCAATTTCTCTGTCTTTGTATTTGGTATGTGTCCAAGGATTCCAAATGCCATAGTGATGATAATGATCAGAGGGTTGAATGCGAGTAAGTACACTGCCTTTTGGCGACCAAAGCGGATGTATATACCCTCCTCGTTCATATAACTCAGAAACACCTTTAGGAGGAGGAGTGATTGCGTAGTGGTAGTTTAGAACAGGTTGTTCATTACGTTTTACTTCAATAGCTTCACCATTGTCTTTTAATGTAATACCAGTTTTCTTTTTTTGCTCACTCTTGTCCTCTTGTACTAATTCAAAAATTCTTTCTGTATTTGCTGTTGATTTTCCAGCTAATATCCAAGATAAATGAGGAATATAAGCCAAATCTAATTGAGCATCCATCAATTTTCGATCGCCTCCAGTTACTTCATACAAGTTCAATTGATAATCTTCTAATTGTAATGTGATTCCCTGTAAAGAAGCATTCACTGGTGTATTACTCCTGTCTTTTTCACCAATAGTTACTGTAAACCGAGCTATTGACTTAGAAAGAGATTGCGCTGATATATTTTGTAGAGGACAGAATAGGATAAAACAAATAAAAACTAAGCCTTTGAATAAGGAATAATAAGCTATTGATTTGGTATCAGTTAAGGGTTTCATTTACGCAATCGGTTGATTATTTATAATATAATTATAGTTAATTTATCTTCATTACGAAGTTATGATGTAATTTTTTCTTACGCAACCGATTGCGTAAAATATTTTTAATTTGTATCTATGTTGTGAAATTGGCAAGGAGTGAAATATACAAATACATGAAACAACAGGCTAAAAGTGTGACTATTTATGATATAGCCCGGAAAATGAAAGTTTCCCCTGCTACAGTTTCGCGTGCCTTAAAAGATCATTATAGTATTAGTAAGGAAACAACTCGTGCGGTGAAAAAAACAGCCAGAAGTATGGGGTATTTGCCCAATACCTTAGCCTCATCTTTGAGAAGTAATAAGTCGCACACTATTGGCATATTAATTTCGCGAATTAATCGCCCGTTTATGTCTTCTTTAATTAGTGGTATTGAAGAAGTAGCAAATCGTGAAGGATACAATATTTTCATTTCTCAGTCATTTGACTCAGCCTCTAAAGAAGTTAGTAATGCTGAAGCCATGTTTTCCAGCAGGGTAGATGGTCTCATTGTTTCTTTAGCAATGGAAACGATTGATTTCAAACATTTTGAACTTTTTAAAGATAAGCATATTCCTTTGGTTTTTGTTGACCGTGTTCCACCTGAAATGGAAGCCAATAAGATTGTTATCGATAATTTTAATGCTGCTTATAAAGCTACTGAACACCTAATAAAGCAAGGTTGTAAAAGCATCGCACATTTTGGTGGAGCACAGCATCGCAATGTTTATAAACAGCGTAAAGAGGGCTATGAGGCAGCCTTACAAAAATACCAATTATCGATAGATGAAAAACTCATCTTATATTCTAACCTTGGTGAAGAAGAGGGTTTTACTATGACTGAACAACTTTTCCAGTTACCCCAGTCACCTGATGCGATATTTTCGGCTAATGATACAGCTGCGGTAAGTGCTATTCGCTTTGCAAGAGATAAAGGCATCAAAGTACCTCAAGAATTGGCAGTTGTTGGTTTTAATGACGATTACTTGGCTTCTATCATTTCCCCTTCATTGACTACTATAGCTCACCCGGCTTTTGAAATGGGAAAAATAGCTGCCAGGCAATTGCTAGAACAAAAAGAAAATGTAGACTTAGTAGCCTCTAAAACTACTGTACTTAAGACGGAAT
>JBCDJE010000068.1:0-11400 GCA_038748185.1 Bacteroidota bacterium | reverse complement strand
TTTTTATTTATCACAACGATTTTGAAAAATTCAAGAAACTCATAGAAGAAAATAAGAGAGATTTTACACATTATATTATTATTTCACATTTTTATGGCGTTAACCGACCTGTAAATGCAGTATTAAAAAATATTCCGAGACATCAGTTGCTAATTCTCGATAAGAAATTAGAAGGTTTAACAGAAGAATATCCGGCAATATATCAAGATTTTGCCAACGATCTCCAAAATGCACTCAATACGGCTCTGCCTGATCTCCGAAAATACCAACGACTCACCATGGTTTTTCCTGTATCAACTTATCATTCGGGGGAGATAAAAACAGGTTTCACCAATTTTTGCGAAAGATTTAATTTTGATTACCGTATCATCAATACATTTGAATATGAACCGGTACATATCAAAGAAGCTTATATAATTATAGAAGAAAACGATTTAGTAGCTTTGTTGCGTACTGCTCGTGACCGTAATTTACAGTTGGGAGAAGATATTGGCGTACTTTCTTACAACGAAACACCACTTAAAGAATTTATAGCAGGAGGGTTAAGTGTTGTTTCAACAGACTTTGCCTTAATGGGAAAAACTGCTGCGCAAATGGTAAAAAGAGGTGAAGTTAGGCAAGAGGAGAACCCCTTTCGGTATATAAAAAGAAAATCTCTTTAACAGGAATTAATTACTGAATTATTCCAGAATTTCCACAGTATAGTACATAACAGCTTCAAGAAGCCGGTAAGGTATCTTTGATTGAAATAAATTTACCTTAAGTATGAGTATAGTTAGTAAGGAATTCAAATATGTAGATTATTTATGGGATGATGAGAAAGCAGCTGCTTTAGAAGGAGATGAAGTAGCGTTATTACTTTATCGTTCTAATATTTTAGGGGCAGATTTGCGAGTAACCAATTATGGTGGTGGCAATACCAGCTGTAAAACCATAGAAAAAGACCCATTAACTGGAGAAGAAACTGAAGTGATGTGGATTAAAGGCTCTGGTGGTGATATAGGCACACTAAAAAGAAGTGGACTTGCAGGTTTGTACCAACAAAGATTGCATGACTTAAAAAAGATTTATAGAGGCTTGGAACATGAAGACGAAATGGTGGGATTATTTAACCATTGTATCTTCGATCTTAATTCCAAAGCACCTTCAATCGATACACCTTTACATAGTTTCCTGCCTTTTAAGCATATAGATCATTTACATCCCGATGCATTGATTGCTATAGCTGCTTCAAAAGACAGTAAAAAGATTACCGAAGAGCTATTTGAAGGTACCATGGGTTGGGTACACTGGCAAAGACCAGGTTTTGATTTAGGACTTCAATTAGCAGCTTGTCTAGAAGAAAACCCTGATATAAGAGGCATAGTCTTAGAAAATCATGGATTGTTTACTTGGGGAGATACTGCTTATGAATGTTATATCAATAGCATAGAAGTAATAGAAAAAGCATCAGCCTATTTGGAAAAGCATGTTGCAGATAAGCCTGTATTTGGTGGCACCGTAGTAGAAGCGCTAACACCTGATCATAGAAAAGCACAAGTATCAGCCTTAGCACCAATCTTACGTGGTTTTTGCTCTAGCGAAAACAGGATGGTTGGTCACTTTACCGATAATAATCGCGTACTAGAATTTATCAATAGCAAGGATTTAGAGAAGCTAGCTCCTATGGGCACTAGTTGCCCCGATCATTTCCTAAGGACTAAAATCAGACCATTGGTGTTAGATTTTCCTGCTGATGAAGATTTATCAGATGCTACTGCTATAAAGGAAAAGTTAAGTCCGTTGTTTGAAAGTTATCGTGCTTACTACAAAGAATATTACGAAACACATAAAAGAGCAAATAGCCCAGCCGTGCGCGACGCCAATCCGGTAGTGATTCTGTGGCCTGGAGTAGGAATGTTTACTTTTGCGAAAAACAAGCAAACAGCTCGTGTTGCCAGTGAGTTTTATGTAAATGCCATTAATGTGATGAGAGGAGCCGAAGCGGTATCTGCTTATACATCTCTCCCTTTGCAAGAAGCTTTTGATATTGAATACTGGTTATTAGAAGAAGCAAAGCTACAGCGTATGCCGAAAGAGCAGCCACTTTCAAGAAAAATAGCCATAGTGACCGGAGGTGGTGGAGGAATTGGTAAAGCAATAGCTGATAGGCTTGTACAAGAAGGTGCATGTGTAGTATTAACTGACTTAAGTGAAGAGCGGCTAGCAGAAGCCGGAGCAGATTTTTCAAAAGATACTTGTACTTGGGTAACTGCCGATGTATCTAATGAAGCCTCGGTAAAAGCAGCTCTTGACCATGCAGCTTTGACATTTGGGGGTATTGATATTGTGGTGAATTGTGCCGGGTTAGCAATTTCTAAAAAAGTAACTGATACTACCCTAGACGACTGGAATCTATTACAAAATGTGATTGTAAAAGGACAGTTTTTAGTTTCACAAGCAGGGATTGAAGTAATGAGGAAACAGAATTTAGGAGGAGATATCGTGAATATCGTTTCTAAAAATGCCTTAGTAGCCGGGCCAAATAATGTAGGTTACGGAACTGCAAAAGGTGCTCAAGCACACATGTCGCGTTTGTTAGCTGCTGAATTGGGGCCAGATAAAATTCGTGTGAACGTAGTAAATCCTGATGCTGTAATTGTAGGTTCAAAAATTTGGGAAGGGAAATGGGCTGAAGGTAGAGCGAAAGCTTATGGAGTATCTGTGGAAGAATTACCTGCTTTTTATGCTAAAAGAACGTTGATGAATGAAATCATTTTACCAGAAGATATAGCAAGCGGGGTGTTCGCTTTTGTAGGTGGCGATCTTTCAAAAAGTACAGGTAATATATTAAATGTAGATGGTGGAGTTGCTCCAGCATTTGTGAGATAGGTTAGTAGTACATTATATATATTTACAACTTAGTAAGTTTAAAAGGGAAGTTGGATGGTGACTTCCCTTTGTTTTTTAAAGTTAGAAGATTTTATTAGGGAAATTTCATCTCTATTAGTCTAATTGTCAACAACTTCAAATTTAAATTCTACAGGAAGAACAGTACCTTCAAAGTCAATTAATATATCTCCTCGGATTATATTATTGGTGAGTTCTACAATACTTATCAACTGTTCTTGACTAGGATTTTCATAGAGGATAAATAAGTCAGCTTCATTATTTTCAAATGACCAAGTAAATGCTCTTTGTGAAGATTCGTTTTCTTGGCAAGTAACTGAACCATTATTTTCATAGCCGGTGTTATTCGGCCACTGAAAGACTAGCATATTGTCTTTTTCACATGCATCAATCTCACTAAAAAGGCTACTTCCATCAAAACTAGCATCTACTAACTGCCAAGATTTTTGAGTTCGACCGACTAAATAAGTAGCAAGTGTAGAAGTGGTGTTAACCTTAATAGGATTGGTTTTATTTTGTTCTATGGTAAAGCTCAATGTTTGCCCCCAGTTAGAAGTAGCACCTTTCTGTACGCTTATATAAACCTCATTCACTGTTAAACCTGAAAGACTTAATTCCCCCGAAGCATTGGTTTTTCCTTCAAGTAGTACATTTTCATCTTTTTCGAAGTCTTCTTCATTTTGATATACTTGTACAGATGCCTCTGCTAGCGGATTATTATTTTCTGTTACTGTAATTGTTAGTACTGTAGGTGAGACTTCGTCGTCTTTATCACAACTGGTGATGAAAGAAAAAAAGGCTAGTAAAGCGATTTGAGAAATCAATCTTATTGTTTTCATAATTATTATCGATTAAAATGAGAAAATTTACTGTTTGATAATTTTTTTTATACTGCGCTGATGAGCAGTAATAATTTCCAAAGTGTATAATCCTGTAGGCCATTCGGAAATATCCAGGCTATAATTAGTTGCTGTAAGCCCCATAGTTTTAATCAGTTTCCCCATTGCATTGTAAAAATGTAAGGTGACATTTTCCTGATTACTTATTAGATTAATGTAATTAGTAGTTGGGATTGGGAAAACCTGCAAAGATGAGTTCAACGATACATCATCGGTGATACCTACAATGTTTTCTACTACGCCTACAGCCTCCCATGCAGCTTTTACTTGTAGGTATTCAAAAGAGTTTAGACCGAATAAATCGGTAGCGGCTTGTAAACTACCTACTCGAGCATCTAAAAGTTTAGCCAGTGGAGTAAGGTAATTGCTAAGGGTTTTAAAGGCGATAGTTTCTGCTTTATTTATGCCTATGCCTTCAACCATATAATTATCTTCATTGTCATTAATTCCTTCTCCGCCTTCGGTAAGTAGGTAAAACCAATAGTTGAGCACACCATTATTTTGATGTGCAAATTGTGGTCTGTTATCTCCGGTATACCAATTTTCTCCCAAGTATGTATCCGGTTGTCCCAGAGATTTTGGATCTGATAAGCTTCGGAATGTTCCCAATTGTTCTGCAAGCTTCCAAGGATCGATGTTTGGGTTAGGTTTATAGAGCTTTACCGCAGTGCTAAATATATCTGCAAAACCTTCATCAAGTACTGAAGACTCACCAATGTATATTAATCCTGCGGTATGATGTACAACACCGTGAGTCATTTCATGTGCAATAACATCAAGCGTTACATTAGGCCCTAGAGGACCTCCATCTCCATAACCCATAAAATTGAAGGGTGGAGGTAGAAAAAAAGCTTCATCCCAATCTTCACCTAAATGTGCGATACTAATAATTTCTCCACCCTCACCATCGATACTTCTATGGTTGTGTTGTGCTAGGTAATAGTCAAATGTCACTTCTGTTCCCCAATGAATGTCTCCGGCAATCTCATCGATTTGGGCGTTGTTATTATTCCAGAAATTATCTTCATCCTTAAAATGTTGGAGGGTATCAAACTGGGGCGCTACGTTAAAATTATCCGTTAATTCTTCAACAGTACTATTTTTCGCATTGAGTGTGCGTATTTTGGTGTTATTTCTGTTTTCTTGTAATCTGTATATTCCTTCATGAAAATCAGTAACTATATCTACTGTATCACTAAATCGAGTAACTGCCTTTCCGGGTGTATTTGTGTGTTTTGAATGAATGATGGAAAATAGTTGCTCACCAGTCTGTACATCGTTATATTGCTGTGTATAGATACGTTTAGCATCTTTTGAACTTTGCATCTTATCATTTAAGTGGTACGATCTTTCAGCCATTTGCCCAATGGAGAATTGTTCATCAATTAATACTGATAGAATCACTGCATCATGATCAGACTTCGATTTATGATGAAGGGTGGTGGCATCAGTAGTGTTGAGTGTTAGATCTTTTACTGCCTGACCATGGATAAGATATATCTTTTGATTTTTGTAATGACATTTGATTTCGGCTCCTAATACATGTATTTCATTGTGAACTTGTACATAAGTTTCATGAGTAAAATCGCCTTCTTGTTTAGTGGAGGTTAATTTCCATTCTTCGATCTTCCAATCATGTTCAATAAGCCATATTTGGAATGAGGGAGTGTTTGGAGAAGCATCCCAATAATTTACAGATTGAGCAAGGCACAATACGCCCTGTCCTGCTGTTAACAGCAGGATTAATATACTGATTTTCATATATTTATGCTATTTTATGGTGATAGATTCACTAGTTACACTCGAAGCAAAGAAATATCCTAAGGCAAAATCGTTTGGATCATCCTTATTTCGGATATTCCCGATAATAGGTGCTACAGGTGCATCAAAAGGGCCTCCCGTTGCTTTAGTTTGTACCTCTACTTCAAATAAAAATTGTTGTGCTTCTTCTGTAAGTGAAAGTTGTTGCACAGTTGCTTGATCTCCTTCTTCCAGAGGGAATTCTAAAAATGAAAGATCTATAGGTTCTCCATTAAGTACACTTTCAAATCCGGTACTATACAAATCTTCTGCTCTATCCATAAAAGTACCATTGATAAAAATTTTCCATCTATAGTAATCTATGGAAACAGGTGGGTCGTTGAAGTAAACAGTAACAAACCAAGCATCTTCTTCCGGTACATCAGTTAGAAATTCTGCAGCCAGACTGTCGATAGGAGCTACGGGGTTAAGTTTTTCAGGGAAGGAAGTGTATATTTTTCCACTTGGCAACTCAATTTGCAATATATAACTTCTCCCTATTTTTCCTTGTATACTATCATCAGCAATATAAATGCCTTTTTCTCTCGATTCAGGTAGTGAAATGATTTCTCCGAAATCATCGATAATTTTTACTACTGCCCCTGATATTTTAGGAGTAGGCTGATTGCTGCTATACGCCGCCGTTTGCGAAAGGGTAACACGTGGCGGTGTATTTTGGTCAGTTATTTCACCTACTACTACTAGCTTCGAGATATTATCATTCAATTCCAGGTCAATCTCAGTTTCACAAGAAAATAGGGAGATAATCAACAAACATCTCACAAGTAAAGAATCTTTTTTTCTCATAACTTCAGAATTCAAAATTGTAAGTAACTGCTGGAAAAACGGTTCCTAATATAGATAGTTGTTTCGCTTTGGTATTCAGTGTATTTGAGCGGTCATCATCCGGACGGAAAAAGATGGAAAATACATTTTTTCTGGCATACACATTATAGATCGAAAAAGTCCAACTACTCCTCCAACTTCTATTCGGTCGGATACGATTTTTTAATGTAGCCGAGAAATCCAAGCGATGATAATCGGGTAATCTTTCATTATTTCTAGAAGAATAATTAGGTAAAATCACTCCCTCAAATTCATAACGTGCATCTGGGTAAGTAGCAGGGCGACCAGTAGCATATAAGAAATTCATATTCAATTGCCATCTTTTCGATGCTACATAACTTAATACAAGAGACAAATCGTGAGTTTTATCATAATCAGACAGATAATATTTTCCATTGTTAATACTGCTTTGGGGCGTGTTTCCTTTCACCTGTCTTTCAACTCTGCTTAGTGTATATGAAAACCAACCATTTAATTTTCCTCGTTTCTTTTCAAGCATAAACTCAGCGCCGTAAGCCCTTCCATTACCTGTAAGAAGCTCTGTTTCAATATTTTCAGTAAGCAGTAAGTTCGCCCCATTTTTATAATCAATAAGATTATCCATGACTTTATAATAAAATTCAATAGAAGCTTCTAATTTATTTTTCATGAAGTTTCTGACGTATCCCAAAGCGATTTGATCACTTATCAAAGGTTTTACATGAGGACCAGCTGATTTCCATACATCGAATGGTGTAGCATTGGTGGTATTAGATACCAATTGTTGGTATTGATACATGCGTTGGTAACTTGTTTTTATAGTACTCTTAGCATTTAACTGATATGCCGCAGAAAATCTGGGTTCAAATCCGTCGAAAGTAGAAATGATTTCATTGTTCTTATAGCTAGTAGTATCAATGATGTTATCCTCATCGCGCAATTCATCGGATGCATAGGTGTAAACATCTAATGGACCTAAGAAATGGTAACGAGAATATCGAAGACCATATCTTAATATCATTTTCTCTCCTATTTTTTGCTCGTTACCAGCATAAATCCCAAGTTCAAGTGCTTTTTCATTAGGAATAATAAAGCTTTCAGTCTCAACATCGTTTACATCAACTTCTCCCGGCTTGAATTGGAAAAGTGTTGCTCTACCACCAAACTCTAATGTATTATTTTCATTTAAATACCAAGTGAATTCCGGTTTAATATGATAGTTGCTTATTTGTGACTTCCAAAGAAAATCCTCAGGCTCATCTTCAATGCCAAGTTCATAAGTATAGCGGCTATATATAAATGAGGTATTGAAGAACAGGTTGGATGAAAGTACGTTTGTCCAGCGTAAAGTACCTGTACCATTTCCCCACCTAAACCTGACATCATCATCAAAGGCAGCTACATCGTTACCCAAATACCCAGATAGGAATAACCTGTTCTTATCATTTATTTTATAATTTACCTTAGCATTAAGGTCATAGAAATAGACAGCAGCTTCTTCGTCACTTGGTGTCACGGCTCTGTAAAGTATATCGGCATAAGTTCTTCTGCCAGCTATAATAAAAGAACTCTTATCTTTAACAATTGGTCCTTCTAATGCTAATCGACTAGAAACCAATCCAATCCCCCCTTTTCCATGAAAAGCTTTCATATCGCCTTCTTTCTGGCGTACGTCGAGTACCGACGATATACGTCCACCGTATTTTGAAGGAATACCTCCTTTGTAAAGCTTCACATCCTTAATTACATCGGCATTAAATACAGAAAAGAAACCGAGTAAATGGGCAGAACTATATACGGGAGCTTCGTCTAGTAAAACTAAATTTTGGTCTACATCTCCACCTCGTACATTAAAACCGGGAGAACCTTCACCTATGGTAGTAACTCCGGGTAACAATGTGATGCTTCTTATCACATCTGCTTCTCCTAAAAATGCCGGTAATTCTTCTATTTTTTTAGCAGTTAAGGTATTTGTACTCATTTCTACCTCTTCTACTTTTGAAGTATGTAAATCTGCTTCAATAACTACTTCATTTAATAAAAAATCTTGAGAAGAAAGATTGAAATTTATTGTACTATCAGTAGATGTATTTATCTCTACAGATAAATTTTTATAGCCAATATACGCACAATTAAGTGTATGATTCCCAGTAGGTAATTTCAAAGAATAAAAGCCGTATACATTTGTGACTGTTCCTTCATTGCCTCGGGCATTCATTATTGTAGCACCTATCAATTCCTCTCCGGTTTCTGCGTCACGTATATATCCGCTAATTACTATTTGGTTAGAAGATTCCCCCTTTTTTCTTATCAAGATTTTCTGTCCCTTTACTTTAAATTCAAAGTTGTTACCAAGTATTTGTTTTAAGTGTTCTTCAAGGGTAGCATAGCTTAATGGGTTGATCTTTTTGGTATAATCAATATCATTAGCAACAAATGAAAATTCTACAGTGAGGCTTTCTTCTATTTTTGCTAATACTTCTTCGAGACTCATATTATTTTCCGGCAGGCTTAATGTCTGATTGAGTTGTACTTGCCCCAAAGTGGTATGCCATAACACAGTTAAGCATATGTAGCTTAAGATGTATCTCATATTATTTACAATTATTTGCCTCAACATATATGCTATTATTCTCCACCGTAATTTTGGCATCGAGTAAAAAAGCCATTTCTTCAATTACTTCTTCTAAAGAGGGGTTTTTAAAGCGGGTAGTGAGTTTACAATTATTCCCATTAGTAATAATAAAATTTTTATGAAAGTATTCTGATAAAACTTCGAAGGCTTCATGCGCTATAGTTTTATCAAAAATAATATTTCCGTTTTTCCAAGCTAGTTCATTCATAGAGGTAGCTATTTTATTGATTTTATCGAGGTTACGATTATAAATTACCTTGTCGCTTTTCTGAAGGAGTATAGTATTTGATTTCTTCCCAAAGTCAACGGCAACTTTCCCAGTAGTTACACTTACTTCAGCTGTAGAATCTTCTTGATACGATTTTACCTCGAATGAAGTACCTACCACAGTCACAGTACCATCAGTACAAGAAATAGTAAAAGGCTTATTTTTATTTTCAGATACTTCAAAAAAAGCCAACCCTTCTAGTTTTAATTGACGGTGATCGGAATTGAAACTTTGCTGATAAGTAAGCTTTGAATTTTTGTACAGCCATACATCAGAACCGTCGGGTAGGGTAGCTTCAATCATAGAATCAGTTGATACGAGAGTGATTTCTGGGTCATACCAAAATTTGAAGAAAAGTAATCCGCTTACTATTAACAATATAATAGATGCTGCTATACTATACCACTGACGGCGATGTATTACAAACTTCTTTACACGTTGCTGTGAAGTATTTTGCCAGAAAGTAGCTTTGGCTTTATGTAAGTCTATGGCAATCTCTTCCGTAGGCTGTGCTAAAGCGATCCATATAGCTTTGAACCGATTAAATGTTAAGCGATTACTTTCCGATGCTTGTATCCAATTATTGAAAACTATTTCTTCATTGGCATCCAGGCTATCGGTAAGTTTTTTCTGAATAAGATTATAATGATCCATGGCTTTTTACTGTTTCTAATGCCATAGTCGTAACAAATATGAATACCCCCTATTCAGATGTTAAATTTTTTATAGATCAATCAATCAATCATAAACAATTAGCTGTGAAAAGCTCTTTTAGAAGGTAATTTTGAGTGGAATACTAGCTTTGGTAAGTAAGGTCAAATTTAAAATCAATAAATTGGCAGATATGCAGTTTATCTGTAAAAATCTCATAAATTCCCCCTTCAAAGGGGGGTAGGGGGATGACCGATTATGGCTAGAAATAAAATTATACCTTATCGCAAAGATTTAAAACTACTCGCCAGAAAGCTAAGAAAAAACAGTACGCTTTCAGAAGTATTATTATGGTGTGAAATTAAGAACAAGCAAATAGCAGGTTGCCAATTTCATAGACAGGTACCTATGTTAGATTACATAGTCGATTTCTATTGTCATGAATTGCAACTGGCAATAGAAGTAGATGGAGAAAGTCATTCACATTCTGAAGTAGCTAAAAGAGATATTGTAAGGCAAAAGAGATTAGAAAAATATGGAGTGAATTTTTTGCGATTCGATGACCTTGATGTGAAGAAAAAAATGAGTTGGGTACTAGAAGAAATCACCTTTTGGATTGAAGAAAATGCTTCTTAATATCTTTTAATGCAGTAAATATTTTACACTCCCCTTATCCCCTCTCAAGAGGGGAATTTTAGGCAAAGATCAAGCTATGCTGTAATTATAACAAAAAGCTTTTCCCATAAAAGTTTAATTGAAGATATCTTATTGCAGAGCATAAATACTACTCAATGGTCAGTCAGGAAATAATGGTGGCGAGAAATATCTAATATGCGAGTCTAAAACATTTTGAACAGCTGAAATTGGCTAATTTAACTCCTCAATTGATAGTTTTATGCATTATTTTCTTTATGTATCATGTATCTATGAGTTATCTGAATAGGATACTAAAAAAGTAAAAATAGCAATGCATTGTAATCATCCCAGAGCTCTTTTCTCAATATTTTCAGTGCTTTAGTCATCTGGTTCTCTACTGTTTTTACCGAAATGCCTAATTGTGCGGCTATTTCTTTGTTCGATAATTCCTCATAACGGCTCAGTAAAAATATGGTACGGCATTGGGGTGGGAGCATATTAATAGCTTTACTTATTTGTTCTTGCAGAGCAGTACGATCTACAATACCTAGCAAGTCTGACGCATCATCTATATTGTTAGAGAGTGCTACATTAGTTACCGATTTGTGTTTTCTTAAGTAATCAATGCATTTGAAAGCGACAGCTTTGCTTAAATAAGTTTCGATTTTCACGGTTATGCTAAGCCAGGCTTTTCTATTCCAAAAGTCAAGTAAAACTTCTTGTACAATGTCTTCTGCTACTGGTGGATCATTGATTAAAAAAAGTACTCTTTTTACAAGTGAAGTGTAGTGTTGGTC
>JBCDJE010000067.1:0-11479 GCA_038748185.1 Bacteroidota bacterium | reverse complement strand
TACTGTATCAAGTAGGTCAGTTGGCGGCATTTCACCATACTGGTATTTTGCCAATAAGTCTTTTAAATAAACCCGATGTTTTTTCCAATCCTTTAAAGAAGTTATATGCTTTCCATCCTTATCAATAAATGGATTAGGTAATACCAAATCATTAGTTTGGATATTTTTTAGATTTGTTCGGGTATCAGTAGTACAATTGTGAAGAAATAAGAACAAAACTGGAACTAATAGAGATAGCTTCATTTCCTCAGTTTACAACTCAAAAAATTTAACATAGTAAAAAACAAGTAAGGACATGCGAATTACCTACTTTATATTATTAATCAACACTTCATAACGAGGTCCATCATGAGTTTCTAACCTAAAAATATCTAAGTCACCATCGCCTTCAAAATCTCCAACATGCCCATTATAAATACCTCTTTTATCAATTAATTGCTTTTCCCATCCTTTATCTCCATTATTTAATAGTATATAAACCGGAAATTCATTTATTTCTAGTCCCATTGCCCTGTGTTTATTTACACCAGTTAATACATCCATATCACCATCCAAATCCATATCAGCAATTTGTAAGGTATGTGCAGCAGGCAATTCATCGATAAGGATTGTCTTTTCCCATTTATTATTGGCCACATCTACTAATGTATAATATGCTACTGGGTAACCTGCTCGCTCAGAGTGAGAAATAAATACTTCTACTCTACCATCCTTATCTAAATCGACACAAAAATTCTTGGTAGCATTTCTCGACCAATCACCTGTTTGGTTATGCCAAATAGTGTCAATCTCTAAAATTTCCCATTTACCCGTTAAATCTCCACCGGGATTTTTAAACCAATAACCATCTGCTGCTATATCTATGTTGCCATCTCCATCTATATCTCCTGTATCCATTCCTTCGTGCATATTGTCAACATGAAACTCCTGTACTTTTGTCCAAGTTTCAGGGTCGTCTTGGCGATACAATACAAAAAGCTGCCCATCAAAAGAGATGCCTGCCAAATCGAGTTTATTATCTTTATTAAAATCAACTAGGCTTACATCTTTTATATAATCTCTATTTTCACCAATATAGTGCGGCTGCATATCAGGGTATTCATACCAGTAAAAAACGTGTTTTTTAGGAATATCTGTCCATTCTCCTGCGTTTTGTGGTCCTAGAATATCTATATCACCATCGTTATCTATATCACCAACTTCTAAATCTCCACAAGAAAAAGGTCCTTCGTTAGGTGCTTTTTCAGCAATCCACTTGGTTTCCCAATATGGCTGCTTGCTTCCTTTTAATATCCCTAAAGGGCCACCGAAACCTGCTACATCTATATAAGCTACGTCTAGTAATCCGTCTTTATCAAAATCAGCTAAAGCTCTTGCAAACCATTGATTAGCACTATCTGAAACCACAAGTGTATCGAAAGTAATTTTTATCTTTTCTTTCTCTTCGACTACAGGTTGTTCAGAAGGTTTTTGACATCCTACAATAAATAAGCTTAACACTACTATTACTGTTAAATAAGTTCTTAACCTTTTCATCAGATTTTTTTGATTCATTATACTGTAAAGATTTAGTAAATGACGCTGACAGCAATATTGCTAATTTCTCAGGAAATAAACTATATTATCGATTTTTCAAAGCGCAAAAAAACTTTCTCATTACATTGTAAATAGGTATGTCAAACATAAATCTCTTGTTGTATAAGTTTACCTAATTTTTCCAATGCCTTTTCAATTGATGCGCTATAGGGCTGCCCAATACTTATGCGTAAATAATTATGTAAGTCTTTCTCCAATGAAAACAGCTGCCCTGGAGCAAAACTAATCCCATGATCAATTGCCTTATCATACAGTTTCAATGTATTGATGGTTCTATTTAATTCTACCCACAAAACGAACCCTCCTTCGGGTTTTGTCACTGCTGTATCGTTTGGAAAGAAATGGGTAATTGCTTGCTGATATTTTAAAGATTGGGTATGCAATTGCTTACGCATCCTTTTTAGGTGCAAATCATAACGTCCGTTTTTTAAGAAATGAGCCAAAATTTCTTGTGTTAAATTAGAGGTGGTAACACTCTGGTGTAGCTTTGCTTGAAAAACTTTATTATAGTACTTTCCAGGTTGTATCCATCCTACCCTATATCCCGGTGCTAAAGATTTCGAAAATGAAGAACAGTAAATTACGCTGTCAGTTTGGTCGAAAGATTTACAGGCCCTGGTTCTTTGTTTACCATAATAAAGTTCTCCATAAATATCATTCTCTATGAGTGTTACTTCTTGCTTTGCCAAATAGCCTACTATTTCCTTTTTCATATCATCAGGTATAGTCGCTCCTAAAGGGCTTGAATAGCTGGCTATTAAAATACAAGCTTTGGGTTTGTGTATTTCAACAGCTTTGTACAAACTTCTTACTACAATTCCATTATTGTAATCTGTTTCTACTTCAACGGGAACTCTTCCTTGAGATATAATAGCTTGAAAAATACCAAAATAAGTTGGCGATTCAATCAATATCTTATCTCCCGGCTTTGTACAAGCACTAATTGCTAGATTTATCGCCTCCATGCATCCGGCTGTAATAATGAGTTCATCACTATACACATTGATACCACTATGCCCCATAAGTATTGCAATCTGTTTTGATAATTCCGCAACTCCAGTTATAGGGCCGTATTGCAAACCGGTGTTACTCTTTCTTCGGTTTATATATAATAGAGACTTTTTAAGTTTAGTTTCAGGAAGAAGTGACGTAGCAGGCACATTCATCGATAAATAAATCATGTTTTCACTATCCATTTTGCCATAAACTCTTTGCACAAGCTCATCAATCCGTTTTCCATCTTTTTTCTTTTTGAAAATCTTATTAGCACTAAAATCATTCTTCTTCAAGGGTTTCCTCGCGTAATAACCAGATTTTGGACGGGAAACTACATAGCCTAAACCTTCTAACGTACTAATTGCATGGTAAACTGTCATCAAGCTAATTCCTTGTTGTTTGCTCAACGTTCTCAGACTAGGCAATTTGTCACCTGCTTTTATCTCTCCCCCTTCTATCAGCTCAATAAACTGTTCTGCTACTAATTCGTGTTTAAATTTTCGCATCTGTTATAGTTGAAAATTAAAAACCTGTATCTGTTATAAGATATTTAAATTAATAACATTTGTATGAAAGAAAAAAAATAAAAGAGATGACCAATTTAGCAAGTTCATTTGGAGCGAACCCTGCACCTCAAATGTTTGTAGCAAAGTATGCAGATGATCAATGGGACTCAGGGAAAATTCAGGCATTTTCTGATCTGGTACTTAGCCCGTTTGCTATGTGTTTTCATTATGGACAAACTGTTTTTGAAGGGTTAAAAGTCTTCAGAACTGCTGATAATCAAGTAACTATATTCCGAGAAAAAGATAATTACTTAAGAATAAATAAATCTTTAGAACGGATGGCTATGCCTACTATACCCAGTTATTTATGGGAAAATGGTGTGGTTGAATTGACTCACAAAGTAAAAGATTATGTGCCCGCCTTTCGTGAAGGAACATTGTACCTAAGACCCTTTGTAATCGCTACACAACCCAAATTAGGTGTTGAAATATCGAATGAATATCTATTTATAGTAGCAGCTTGTCCGGTGTCTTCTTATTACAGTAAGCCCTTGCGCGTAAAAGTTGAAAAACACTTTACCCGAGCAGCACCAGGTGGGGCAGGTTATGCCAAATGTGGCGGTAACTACGGCAGTGCCTATTATCCATTTAAACGTGCCAAAGAAGCAGGCTTCGATCAGATTTTATGGACAGACGCTTGTAAACATGAATTTTTTGAAGAATCGGGGACGATGAATTATGGTTTCATTATCGATAATACTTTCATAACATCGCCAGCTTCAGATACCGTACTTGATGGCATTACCCGAAAATCTGTGATGCAACTTGCCAAAGACTTACAAATGCAAGTAGAAGAAAGACCTTTTTCAGTAACGGAACTTCGTACAGCATTTTCTGAAAATAAAAAAGTGGAGGCATTTGGCTTGGGAACTGCCGCTGTCTTAGCCCCTTTTGAGAGTATTTCTATAGATGATGTTAACTTTCCATGTTACCATGCCCAAGATGCCACTATGTTGAAACTCAAAAAATTACTCCTAGCTATTCAAATTGGTGAGCGAGAAGATAAATACCATTGGAATACTTTAGTTAGTTTTAGTCATCTTCATAGTGAAAGACAAAAGAACAATACATCGACGAGTATTGGCTTTTAATCAAAAAAAAAATTTTCTATTAGTAACTCAATAAACAGTTTGATAACTTCTCAGAAATGATTTTAAGCTAAAATTCTATCATTTCTTACCATAGCGATGTATATTATCCACTAGAATCAATTCTTTACATTTAAGAAAAAATTAAAGTATTCTATGTGGATAAAAAAACTTACTTTTTCTATACAACTGCTTATAAACTTATGCCTTTTAGGGATGCTGTGTACATGCTCCACAGTTCAAGATAACCTACAACTAATCCAAACAGATATTTGTATACTCAGTGGCAGCGAAGCAGGTTTTACAGCAGCGATTCAAGCTGCAAGAATGGGTAAAAACGTAGTCTTGATTGA
The DNA here is from genome assembly GCA_038748185.1 of Bacteroidota bacterium. Classification (GTDB taxonomy): domain Bacteria; phylum Bacteroidota; class Bacteroidia; order Cytophagales; family Flammeovirgaceae; genus Chondrinema. The sequence goes on along the minus strand of JBCDJE010000067.1, from coordinate 6,880 downwards.
ACCAACAGGACATCCTGGCGGCATGATGGTAGAAGGCATTGTGAAGGACATTCGTTTTGGTAGTTCAGTAGTAATTGGAGGCATTACGAGAGAACTTTATACAGCTATTGAAGCACGTTATGGGAAAACACCCAAATTCGATGAAATAGGTTGGTCTTCACGCTATGAACCTTCCGTTGCTGAAAATGTAATTGAAACATTTCTAGCTAAAAAAGAAAATATTCGCATTATTAGAAAAACAAGAATAAAAGAAAAAGGGGGTGTGAAAAAAGAAGGGACTGTCATCAAAAGTATTTTTTTGGAAAATGGTTTGGAAATAGAAGCCAAGGTATTTATCGATGCTTCTATTGAAGGTCACTTACTACATTTTGCCGGAATTTCTACCGAAACGAAAAGGGAAGGTAATGAACTGTACAATGAAACAAAAAATGGTATTCAAACGGAAAACACTTATCGACAGTTTGAATTAAAAATTGATCCTTATATTGAGCATGGCAAACCTGAAAGTGGCTTAATTCCCACCATACAAGAAGGCGCACTAGGAGTATATGGTATCCCAGACAAACACATACAAGGTTTTTGCTTTAGGCTTTGCTTCACAAGAGATGAAAAAAACCGTATCCCTATTGCAAAACCTGATAATTACAACCCATTTACGTATGAGATATACCGTAGGTATCTAAAAGCTGGTGGCAGGCTTTTTAAACCCCGAGTCAATAGAGAAAATGGAAAAACAGATGTCGGAAGTTGGCATGACCTTTCTGCAAATTTATACGGGGAGAACTGGATGTATCCTGAGGGGAACTATGCCACACAAGACAGTATTGTACAATACCATAGAGATTTTACCCAAGGCTTAATTTGGTTTCTACAAAACGATACTACTGTAGATGAACAAACAAAAGAAGGTTGGCAAAACTGGGGACTTTGTAAAGATGAATTTACCGATAATGGAGGTTGGCCTCGCAGACTTTATATTCGTTCTGCCCGTAGGATGGTTTCGGATTACGTAATTACAGAGCATCATACTAGTAGGGAAAAAACCGAAAAAGTACCTGATCCTGTGGCTATTGCCTGGTGGCCACCGGATACCCACCATGCCCGGAGAATTGTAAAAGACGGTTATGCGTATAACGAAGGTTTTGTTTTTGGAGGCGATGATTGGAAACCGTTCGGTATTTCATGGAGGGCTTTAATACCAAAATCGAGTGAATGTACTAACCTTATTACACCTACTTGTCCATCATCTAGTTATGTGGCTTATGGTGCTATAAGAATTCTACCCACTTTTATGATTTTAGGGCAAAGTGTAGGTTGTGCAGCAGCATTAGCAATAGATCAAGAAAAATCAGTACAAGAGATTGAATATGACACGCTTAGGCAACATCTTAATGAACAAGGACAAATTCTAGAGATTCCCGAAGGCTGGCTGAGATACGTCATGTCAGAGAGTTGAATGACTAATCCATTTTGGAAGCTTTTGTTTTTATCATTTGCATCTGAGCTATTTTACTGAAATAATCGGAAAGATTATTATCCTGCTTTAGCTCCTTAGGTAAATTAGGTACATTTAAGAATAAGTTATGTTCAAATTTCCCTGCTGGTAAAACATGTTCTCCAAACTTGGCTTTCCCATTCCCAATAAACAAGTTATTGTTGTAGATTACTTCTAGAGGAAAACCATCCCAACTTCTGTGACCCAATACATAATCAGTTTCTGATCCGGCAATTACTATATTATGATGTACATGAGCATCCCTTACCCTACTTACAATAGCGATAGCACCTATGCCTTCTGCAATGTTACTATTATGGTCGTTCACACTAAGGTTGTGTCTAATTATATTTCCCCAGCCTGTATCATCATGTCCAAAAAGCATATATCCAGCTCCTTCATTATCGTGGCTGTAATTAAATTGGATGATACACCTAGTAGAGCTGTTGTCAATTGAAAAAGGAGCGCCATCCCTATAAAAAGCAGCTTTACATGCAAACCCTTCATTATATTGAATTATGCAACTATCACTATCATACCACCACATGCCGTTTGAGATAGCGACCAATCCTGTTCTCGATACTGTATTATATTCCATCACTCCTCCTTTGCACTGCCTAATAATCGCTCCATCACGAACTATGTTCTTTATTGTATTATGCCTGATTTCTACACCAAGTATAGGATAGGTTTTTTCTCCCTCTTCTATGCCTTTATTCACTTTATAATCACTACCAATACTAATGCCGCAACTACCCAAATCGTGAATATTACAATTCTCAATCAGAACTCCGTTCCACCAGCTTGGTTTTTCTCCCTTTTGTGCTTTGAGAACTATGCCACCTTTGGTTTTAGGTGGTGAGGATATTTCTGCCGAAGTAGCATACACATCATGAACATTCAAATTTTTTAACACTACATTTTGAAGCTCGCCCGATTCTTCAGCTTCTAAATAAATACCATATTCCCCTTCTGGATTCACTATTTCTAAGTTTTCAATAATAATATGCGCAGGGTTTTTAATGTAAATAGCCGCTTGATTACCATTACCATCAATATAAGGTTTAGCGCCACTTCCGTAAGAGCTGATAATGATAGGTTTATTTAGACTTCCTTGTAATTCAATTAAATAAATGTTTCCTTTTAAACTATCGCCTGCATGTAATAATATTCTATCACCTGGGCTGAATGTGATCTTTTCTAGATTATTAAATGAAGCCCAAGCTTCTTCTTGTGAAATACCTTTGTTATTATCATTCCCCACAGCCGCACTAATATAATAATCGCTAGCAATTGTACTGAAAGGAAGATAAATGATTGATAAAATGACTAATAGCTTTATGAAATGCATCATGTTTTTTTAAAGTCTTGTATTTACAATGGAATTAAAAATAGAACCGAATGTATAGGATAAACCAATAGCAATACCTGTTTCAAAATCTGTGGCTATCGCTCTTCTTTGCAATAAGATTTCCTCAATGTTTGCGTCACCCTTTGGAAGAGAAAGCTGGTCTCTGATTAAGTCGAAATCCGCTTCAACATTAAAAAATAAACCTTTCACAATTCTTAGCGATAGTTTTGATGAAAATTCTAATCGGTTTTTTGATAAATCGTGCAGAAATTGAACGCCCCTCAGCTTGACTTGGGCTGCACCCCAAGTTTTACGCATATTTAAATTTACAGCAATGTTATGTGACATACGCGTTTCAGATAATTGCTCGTAAATAGTTGGTTCCAGATACTCAAATACTTGCGGGCCGATAAAGTAAGAAATCGTAAATTCTTTTGAAGCCACCTTGTGGTAGGGAAATACGTTAAATTCTAAAGCTACTTGCAGACTGTTTCCTTGTTTAATATTACTGAAAGTACTAGAATATACTCTGCCAAAGATACCAGCTGCCCAGTGCTCTCCCATCGTCTTCACTATTGACCCTGAAATTCCTGACTTTTCTAAACTACTATTTAAGATATTTCCATTATTATTTATCTCATTAAGTTGATAGAGGTATTCCAATTCTCCTCTATATCGCCATGCTTCAGTGGTTCTTTCTAAATCTATTTCTCCTTCTAACTCATAAGCCGATTGGTTTGTCTCTTTCTTAAAATCTATATTCCCACCTATTTCAAATATCCAGAAATTCCATGGATCTTCTGGGCTTGTATTTTCTTCAGAAAGATTACTAAGTTCAAGCTGTTTGCTATGTAATTTTACATCTATTTCAGGATCGCTATTTAATAAAAAGGGAATTAATCCTGCTTTTATATATTTAAGTAAATGCTGATCTACTTCGTTTTCAGTTTGATTCTGATAAGTATCGGTAATGAGTGTTATCGGAGTTTTATCTGTATCCGCCATATCTATAAATTGCAGCTCCCAATGCTTGGTTCCAGAACCTAAAAAAGCTTTATTAATCAGAATATGAATATCAGCTACTTTTCTATCTCTTACATAATCTACCTCTTCAAAATGGGTTTTGAAATAGTTGAGGTTACAATCATTACAATCGAGAAACACTTTTAATAAAGACCCTTGTGCTTTTGCCCTTTCTATAAAGTAAATGGTGAAGAAAAGAAAAATGACAGCTATTTTTAAGTATATATATTTCATGCCCCTACTAATTTTTAACAAAGTAAAAGCTCAAGCCTATGCTAAAGGCTTATAGGCAGGTTAAAGAACCTTTCAGAAAGGTTAAATGTGTTAAGCAAAAGTTAAATCCTTTGGAAATTGGGTTGGAAACAAGTTTCATAGCAACATGAGGAAAAGATTGAACCTTACCTATTGGATGGATTTTACTAAATCCAATACTACTTTAGTTGCTACAGCCGCGGGTGTAGCATTGTTGGGCTTGGTAATTATACAAGCTTATTTTGTAGCTGTGGAGATCAGGATTAACGAACAACAATTTAAAAGAAAGATGGAATCCATATTACTGGAGGTACATCATAGTATTGAAGATGACAAATCCTTGAGTGGACAACTGATAAGTCTTTTCAAAGAGTATGAAGAAAATAAAGCAAGTACTGATAGCCTTCTCATTATCCAAATTATCCGAACAGTAGATTTCAAAATAGATAGTGTACTAACTGAAAATAAACTTTCAGACATTGCCTTTAGATTTGTTTTTTATTCGACAGAAAATCGAGAAATTATCATTTCTGATAGACCAGTCGGTACCATTTCGCTTTCAACCTTTGAAATATATTCTGAACGAGCCGGCTCAAGGGTGAGGGTTGCTCTAGGAAAGGGCAAGTATCGTTTTGGTATATATTTCCCTTACGAATTTTGGTTATTCATTAATAGTTTATGGTTTATTTTATTGGTTTCTGTATTACTCATTGCGTTGCTTTCATTACTATTTTGGGGCAGTATTACTGCTTTAAAAAATCAGAAGCAATTGGCAGCACTGAAAAATGAGTTCATCAATAACCTTACGCACGAATTAAAGACCCCCATTTTCGCCAGTTCGCTCATTCATAACATTGCAGAAAAGAATTTGGAAGAAGGAAATTATAAAGACCTAAAATCACAACTTAGCTTATTAAAAGCTGAAAATAAAGCTCTAAAGGGCAAGGTAGAAAAAGTGCTAGAACTTTCGGTAATTGAAAATGGTAATTTCAATATGGCATATACTTTAGAAGATATACATGCTATAATCTTAAAAAGCATCAACCTATATCAACCTATTGTTAGTTCGATGAAAGGAAAGATTACTTATGAATTGAATGCCCAGAAAACACTAGTGAAAATTGACAAAATACATTTAGGGAATGTAATCAATAATTTACTCGATAATGCTGTAAAATATTGCAAAACATTTCCCAAAATCAGAATTACAAGTGATAATAAAGCTGGTATGTTACAATTGACTGTTCAAGATTTTGGCAAGGGCATAAAACCTGAAGATAAAAATAGGGTTTTTGAAAAGTTTTACAGAGCATCCCAAGGAAATTTACACGATGTTAAAGGTTTTGGTCTAGGGCTTTCTTATGTAAAAATGATTGTTGAAATTCATAACGGAACTATTCAACTTGAGAGTGACCCAACAAAAAGTACTAGTTTTACCATTAGCTTACCCCTTTCTTCAACTAAATTGAAACCTCATGCCGAAAGCGAAGATATTATTAATGGAAGATGATGCTATTTTGCGGTATGCTTTAAAAGAATACTTAAGCTTGCAAGACTACAGTGTTGTTACAGCTAAAGATGGTGAAGAAGGAATAAAGCTATTTAAGCAGTCCCTTTTCGATTTGTGTATTATTGATGTGATGATGCCTAAGAAAGACGGATTTACGGCTGCTAATGAAATATACGCAGAAAATGCCAAAGTCCCTTTTCTATTTTTAAGTGCCCGATCAATGAAAATAGATAAATTAAAAGCCTTTAAATTAGGTGCTGATGACTATATAGTGAAACCTGTAGATGAAGAAGAGTTAATTGCCAGAATTGAAGTGGTTTTACGTAGACATAAGGCAACTTTTCAAAATAAAAATAAAACTTACCAAGTTGGGAAATATCAATTTACTATCTCTAATAGAAGACTCTCCTTAGATAACCATGTTGATACCCTTACAGAAAAAGAAGCGAAGTTGTTAGAGATGTTATGTAGATCAGAAGGCAGCCTACTACAAAGAGATGATGCCTTACTTAACATTTGGCAAAATAAAGATTATTTTAATCGTAGAAGCATGGACGTACACATTGCCCGTCTGCGAAAATATCTCCGAGCTGATCCCAGGATCAAAATCACTAATATTCATGGTAAAGGCTTTATCCTCGAAATAAAATAGGATACCAAAACAGTTAGTTAACTCTTATGCTGAAAATAATTTTGTGAAAAATAAGAATGAAGATGATTGAATTAAAAATCTTTTTAAAAACTTATTCTGTTCTTTTTAGTAGTGTTTACAAAGCTTTTGCATTTTTATTTAGATACTATGAATTATCGAAAATTAAAGAACATCCTTTTATTAGAAGATTCCGAGGAAGACATAGTACTTATTAAAAGGCAAATAGTTAAATCGGGACTTAAAGTTCACTTTTCAAGCTGTAGTAACAAAGTACACTTTTTTGAACAGTTAGATAGTTTTACTCCCGATCTTATCTTATCAGATTACCATATACCCTTCTTCCATGGTTTTGAAGCGATAAAGGTTGCTAAAGAAAAGCATCCCAATATTCCTTTTGTATTTGTTACAGGTAAGATATCAGAAGATTTAGCAGAAGAAACGATGCTAGTAAGTGCTGATGCTTACGTGTTAAAAGAAAACCTAAAAAACCTGCCTTCTGTTATCAAGCTTTTATGGAATTACAGGCGAGATAACCACTGTAGAATTCTTTCTCATTATAATTAAACTGAGAGTTAGCAAATAACACAAAATAGTAGT
>JBCDJE010000066.1:0-11496 GCA_038748185.1 Bacteroidota bacterium | reverse complement strand
GTTTATCACTGAATACTGTATATAGGCTAAATTATATTCATCCTCGACCTATTTCTCAAAATTATTTAAAAAATCCTATTCGTTGCTCTTTGTTCCTATTTAGGGTATTGGTTTGCTATCGCCGTAAACGGAATCTAAACTTTGAAAAATATTATACTTTGTCCATAAAGTAAAGGTGTTACTTTGTAGCACTTCAGGTACTTCTGCTGTTTGCATCCCTACTTCGAAATGTAGCAGCACACTGTCTGGTAATAATCCCCTTTCATTGAGCAACAATGCTAAATTATTATACAATTCTCCATTTTGTTTGCATCTTTCAATGCCTTCCTGGTAAGTTAATATTGCTTGCAGGTATTCTTTCTGTTTAAATTGAATTTCTCCTAAAGCTGCATAAGCATAGGGACTAGTTTTTTTCGATAGAGCATCTTCAAAAAAAATAGCAGCAGCACCGTTATTTCTAGCTGCTAAAGCCAAGTTACCTAATGCATAAAAAGAATGATGATTTCGAGGATCATATCCTGTGGCAATATTGTAATACTGCTTACTTGAAAATGTATCGTCTAATAGCTTACTCAAATGCCCCAATCCATTAAAATATCCGGCAAAAGCTTGTCGATATGTGAAAAAATTATTGTATAGTAATAAGGAGCCAATGAGTAACCCTGCTGTAAACACTTTGTATAGATAATCGAAGTATAATGGTTTATAAAAGACTTTATATACAGGTTGACCCGCCGCAAGTAGATCTTTAAAATTTGCATATGTGTAGAGTGAAATACCTACACCAAAGCCAATTTGAGTGTAAATTACTGCATCTTCATATACTTCTATCAATGGATCGTTCACTGTTGCTAAAGCAAAAATAACTGCACTGAGTGCAATTAAGCCTGTACCAATGTAAAGAAATGCTCCTTCGGTTTGAAACGACATAATATTCTGATACTGTATTTCTCTTTTCTTGAAGCCCCAGATACCTAAAAAAGCTGTAATAATGAATATATATATCGGGTGGATAAAAAAGATATCGTAGTCAATATTTTCAGTAAAATGAAAATAGGTATAAATAGCATGTGCTAAAAACAAGAGAGTAATAAACCAATACCGCTGAGAATTATTCTTACCTGAATTTAAGGTTTCATTAGTAGTAAGGTAAATGAAAAACCGATAAATTTCATGTGCATTAAAAATGATAAATACTACAGTGATTACGATTGGAAATGCAATACCATAAACAGAAAGGTGTACAAGTGGATAAGCGATTTCTGTTAGATCTTGCATTAGAAAATACCAACCAATAAATAGTATGGTAAATGCTAAAAACCGCCAATACAAGTCAATATTCTTTCTTATGTAATGGAAGAAAAATGCTAACAAGCTAAAACTTACAATAAATAGCATAGCAAATAGCTTATCGTAAATCTCATAAAATATTTTAAGGCTTTCGAAGCCCATGGTCGCCCAGGTGAGTATTATTATACCCATACCTACTAAAAAACCCAGCCTCGAAAGTGCTGGTAAAGCTGCAAGAACAACTACTGAACCTAATGCCAATACAAAAAGATAGGCATAGTAGATATAAAGCGGAATTTCTAAATCGGTAGCGGTAAATTTTTCTTTTAATAGGTACGCATCTGCCTCTTGTGTAAATTCAAAAAAATGCTTATCAAAACGATCAAGCACTATATCTACCACCTCTAATTCTCCCTGCTTCTGCCAATGTATTATTCCATCGTTTCCTAATTCAAATAAATAGGCGGTAAGCCCTAACAATGAAGTAAAAAGCAGAAAAAGCAGTGAGTAAAGAGTTTGATTTCCCGCAGACCAGTTTTTCCAGAAAAAGTAATTCGTCATGAAGACATTAATAGATTAAAAAATTGATGATTTTTAAACGTAAATCAACACTTTCTATTTTACCTTTTAAGCATACAAAGCTATCATATTTAAGAAGTAGGCCAAAGATGTTTTTTGTTAAATTTACAGCTATTTTTAAGATTCTAAGTAGATAACAGCTTTAAATATAAGCTAGATTTTTATCCAAAATTGATACAAACGCTCAATGAAATTTCAAAACCTAAAAATAGCCATTTTTATAGGACTTTCTTTACTCATCGTTATGATGTCTGTTTATCTATATCAGGTATTTTTTAACCCAAACCTACTCATTACCAGAAAAGAAGCGGTAATTTATATACCTGAAAATGCCACTATCCAACAAGTAGTAGATACCCTAAAAACAAAGAGATATCTTGAAGATGTTGTCTCTTTTATGTTTGTAAGTAAATTGCTTGACTACCACGAAACAATTAAACCCGGCAGATATGTAATTACTAAAGAAATGACTAACCTAGAGGCTATCAGGCATTTGCGCGCAGGTATTCAAGCCCCTGTACGCGTAACCTTTAATAATGTTAGGCTAAAAGAAGACTTAGCTGAAAAGCTTTGCAAAAATATTACAGCTACTGAAGATGAGTTTAATACTTTACTCAACAACCCCGAATATCTCACACAATTCGGCTTTGATACTACTACAATTCTTACTATGTTTTTGCCCAACACTTACGAGATGTATTGGACAAGCAGTGCTGAAGATTTATTTGAAAGAATGAAGTATGAGTATGACAGGTTTTGGAATGAACAAAGGAAGGAAAGAGCAGATTCTTTGGGACTTAAACCTGTAGAAGTATCGGTATTGGCCTCTATTGTGCAAGCCGAAACAGCCAAAAGAGATGAAAAACCAATTGTTGCAGGGTTGTATATTAATAGGTTAGAAAGAGGAATGCTTTTGGAATCTGATCCTACTGTTGTATTCGCTGTAGGCAATTTTACCATGAAACGTGTACTCAATAAACATTTAAAAACCGACTCCCCTTACAACACTTACAAATATGCAGGTTTACCTCCGGGACCTATTAACTTACCTGAACCTTCCTCTATTGATGCTGTGCTCAGATATGAAAAACACGATTATATTTATATGTGTGCGAAAGAAGACTTCTCAGGCTATCACCGTTTTGCTAGCAATTACCGCCAACATATTAACAATGCCAACAGATACCGCCGAGCACTTAATAAGCGAAAAGTCTTTAAATAATTTTTTATTTTTTTGAGTGAAAGTTTGCACAAAATAAAAAGCTGTATAGTTTTGCATCACCTTTTAGAAATACACATTCAAATGTGTTTTTAAGGGCTCTTAGCTCAGCTGGTTCAGAGCACCTGCCTTACAAGCAGGGGGTCACTGGTTCGAATCCAGTAGGGCCCACTACTAGCCTCTCCAATTCTTAGGGAGGCTTTCTTTTTTCCCTAAAATCACAAACTACCCAATTTTAGTGCAAATAAGGAGCTAAAATTCAATCATTTACTGTAGGGGATCAAATTTGTAAACACTTTGTAAACACCCTACTACCCGTGTTAACACCCCCCTTTACCAATTAAAAAAATCTAGCACTCTACTGCCGAAACAGTAAAATAATGTATCAATGTTAAATTGCTATAATTGTGTATAAGAAAGATATTTTAACCAGAAACGATCAATTTAATGAAAAAAAGAACCATTTAGGAATACAATTTTACCCCAGAAAAAGTAAATCAAAAGGCTATGTAGTAATATACTGCCACATTTCATTAAACCAAAAAAGAACAAAATCACCATTTACAACCCACGTTAAACTACCTGAAAGCAGTTGGGATAGAGAATACAAAATTATTATTGAACAAGGCTTTGAAAAAGAGGAAAATGACTTGAGAAGAATTAAATCTATTATTTATGAGATTCATTTGAGACTTGATAATAGAGGTGAACCCTATGATGCAGAAATGATCAAATCCATTTATTTAAGTGATATTTATCTCAAACACGATGTAAAAGAAAAGTACAAAATTAAGGAAGTATCAACGCTATACTATAAATCCTACAAGAAAAACTTATTGTATACCGATGGCACAAAAAAAAGGGTTAAACACTATCACAATAAAATATTGAATTATTTTGGCTTACTTGAAGCTGAGAAGCTTGAGCGTTATCATATAGATAATTTCTACAAAAATCTTATTACTTATCATAACAATTCACACAATGTTGCTATCAGAAATATTGAATTTTTGAAAGGAGCACTGAAAAATGCATTTGAAAAAGGACATCTTAGTTTCTATCCCTGTAATGATTATAAAACCAAAAGAATAAGAACCCATAAAAAGTCTTATCTCACACAAGAAGAACTCAATAAATTAATCAGTGCAAAGTTTATGAACCGGCGTTATAACAGCATTCGGGATATATTTGTATTTTGTTGCTATACAGGAATGGATTATTCCTCCTATTTAACTTTTAAAAAGGATTTTATTAAGCAAAAGAATAAGGAGGAGTATATCGACTATAATAGGGTAAAGAATGGCTTAAAAGCGTTGATACCTTACTTTTCTACTGCCAAAATTATAGCCGAAGCGTATGATTATCAGCTACCCTATTTTGTAAATCAGAACTACAATAAGCTGATAAAAGAAGTGTGTTATCTTGCCGGCATAGATGAAAACAAATGCCGTAGCATCAGTACACATTCGGCACGGGTAACAGCCGGGATGCTCTGGCTCAACGCAGGCATACGCATTGAGGTGGTTTCAAAGATGCTAGGACATGCCAGTACAGAAACTACACAGCGCTATTACGCTGAGATTGAATTGGAAACAGTACTGAAGGAAAGTGAGAAAATAGCCTAAAAAAATGCCACCTACCAGGTGGCATTTTTGTCGGTTGAACCGCTTTTTTTAAAAAAGTTCTAAAATTTCATGTACTTACTTTAACCCAAAGTGATATATAGCAATCATTAAATTGTAATTACCAAAGCAAAAACCATAGAAGCTATGAATGCCAGTAATATCAATACCCCTGTTTTGTAAATTATATCGGTTTTAGAGCCTTCATCTGCTACTCTTTTTAGCTGAAAATTGATTTGATCAAGTTTGTTTTTAATTTCTTCCATACTAAAATTTATGTATAGCATAAAATAAGGAAAAGGACTAAATTAAAGCCTTAATCACTACTGATCAAGGCTGTTACAAATGTTAATCAATTAATATGTATGGTTTAATTGCTAAACTATTTCCAGAATAAATTCCTCAGGTAATACTTTCATTAGCTTAACGAAGGTAACTTTTGAACTTGTTACATCGAGCTGCCCATCTCGGTTAATATCTACTAATCCTTTGCCTACAAGCACACACCCTTCGATTTGGTGGTGGTAGTTTCCTCTATGAAAAAGGATCCAGCTTCTACCGGGAACATTTTGCACATGCAAATGATCGTACTTAAACCTGCTTCTTCTATCACGTCTTTTTTTAACCAGGTAGGTACCTTTAGGGATACAGCTTACTCGTCTTTTATTATCCCTATATGGTAGCTCTAATGTAAAACAGGAAAACACCAGCTCGTGCTGGTTGTATACCCTCAGCTCTCCAATAGTCTGTTTTCCATTGTCCTGAAGCCTAATTAAAAGGGCTTTTGTAATTTTATTCATGGCTCAATGTGTTTAATTTTTTCGACCGCCTCCTGTCCAAAACCAAACATCAGCCTCCCATATAAATTGTTAAGCCCACCATAGAGGATATGCGACCACCATTTCTTTCTTTTGTGTTTACTTGCTCCCTCCATTTTATTAAAAAATATTCCCAATGCAATGCGTTGAATGGCCTTTTCATCTTCTATAGGTATAGCTCCTTTATCATACCCCGGCACATCCTTGAAACTAGCTACTCCTTTTCTTCTTACCCAATCTTTTAAGGCTTCTACAAACGCAGCTCCTCTCTCAGGGTTACCACTTCCCCGATATTGTATGTTTTTCATATCAATAAACCTACCTGCATCTGAAAATTGAAAGCCAATCTCATGCGCATTTTCACCGGCAGCCTGTACCACTGCATTTTGTATATCAAAGATCACTTTTCTTGATACAGTAATCTTTTTTTGTCTGGCTAGTTCTCTAGCCAATCGGAAGGTTATAAAAGCGGCCCATTCTTTTGCTTCATTGACAATAAATTCATTGATTTTTTCCATATGCTTTAAAGGTATAAAGAGATGAGTGCACCCAGCATGAGAAAGAAAAAACTGTAAACAAGCTCTTTGGTAAGTGCATTGACAATTAACTCGCTTGTAAAACCAGCTTCGTATTCTATGCTTTTGTACCCTTTTAAAAAGTTTAAAATGACAATTAATCCAAAGGATTCATACACACCTAATGGTTGTAGTTGAAACAAAGGAGCAACCATCCAATTCCATAACTTCATAAAAACAAAACCCTCAGCGATAAGCCGAACCATGATCGTAGCCAAAGCAAAGGGAAATTCATTGTTGTCTTTCATTATGTACGCTTAAAAAATTCTACGACAATAGACTTCGCCAATAACTCTTTTGCTATTTTCAATCTCGAGCCTAAACTCTGTAGGCATGTACTTCTGGTTATTTAAAGTAAAGGGTACGTTCTCATTAATGGAATTAATGTCTGTTATATCAAATACAGCAGGAAATATTAAACTGGATTGCTCAGTAGCCAGTCTCATAAATTCTATGTAGTACGCTTCATAGATAGCGCTGGGGTCAATTGGAAGTGCTTTATCATTGTCAATTTCTACTACCATCATATCATCAATTCTACCACCAGTTTCCTGCATGTTGTATAAGAACATTTCCTTACTGTAATACAGCATTGAGATAAGTACTGCTTCAACAATAGGCACTTCTACAGTAATGAAAGAGATATTTCCTTGCTGGTCCTGCACCTCAATGCGTTCGGTCCTGGTTTCACCTGTCTCTACGTATTCTGTTGCAATAGGTAAATTGTTAAACCCCATAGTTTCTACATCCAAATCTACCTCGAAAAATCCATCCCCTTCCTTATAGATGGTATCCCCTATTTTTACTTGAAATCCTTTGGCCTCGGCTGTGAACTTATCGTGATACCCTTGGTAATAGCGTATTTTATGGGTGTAGTCGTTTTGAGTTTGAATCTTTAAGATGTGCTTTTTTTCAGAGATATAGAGCACATTATTTTCCTCATCAAAATCGAAGTGGATGTTGTATAAGGTGGCGATGTTTAAAAGAAAGTCAGCAGCTGATATATCCGGTAAGACATCACCTAATCGAAAGCTGTACTGGAAATTTAATATTTGAGCCGTGAATAAGGCCCTATCTGCTACGGTTTCTATCCCAATAATGGAGAAACCTATTTGTAAGGCAATTTGCTCTATAATAAAGGCTAAATCGATAAAAGGGCTTAGGTAAAACGCATTGAATACCATGAAGCGGTTGTCCTGGTCTGTTCGCAAAACGGTCATGCTATTCAGATAGGCATTGGGGATACCTACGTTGTCTGCATAAAAAACAGGAAATTTCACCGCCGGATATTTATTGCGGTTATCATGAATACTTTTACTATAAAAGAAGGCGGTGTAGTCCTGGTTATCCACCGAAGAGTTTGTAGTAATTTCAAGGACCTCCATGGTAACAGGGGTTTCAGCAGCCGCCCAAAACCAAACAAGATCGATGCCTGCAGCAACACTCCCTTCCGAAAATGAAATCGCATTGAAGTTGGGAAAATTCTGGGTGATCCTCACCGCAAAAGCATTGAAAACGGCTTGCATACTCCCGTTATACACCTCTTGCAGTTCAACCAGGTCTTCATTGCTCCTCTTAAACCTGAGCGTAATGATTGGATTGTCGAATATGGGCATAAATACATCCCCTTTTTCATAATCGATTACCTGACCATACAGCAATCTTGCTCTACCAGTACGATTGCCAAATTCCAATTGGGAATAATCGAATAAGAAATTGAGCTGAGAAAGCTTAAAATCTTTTAACTGAGGGGCTTTGGAGGAAAGTCCCCAAAAGAAAGTGCATTTGAATGCTTCATTTTCATAGCTTACTTTGAGTATCCCTGTTCGGTATTTATTTCCATAAAGCCATAGGGTACTGGCAAACTCTCCTAAAATATTGGTTTCAGGAAGGTCAAAAAAGCCGAGTGCTTTACGGTTTTCAGGGCTATTGGGTGCATCGAAAGGCAGGCTTTTATTGCCCAAGCGTACCCCAAAATCAAAAAAAGCATTGCGAAAATAGAGTGAGAATTTTGTTGATTGGGCAAGCTCTAAAAATTGTCCGTTTACTTCTATGCCAATGGGTTGTATCATACACTTTATAAAATTGTAAATCTCCTATAAGCTTTATAAATCAAAGCTATCATACAGCTGATTGGCAAAAGCATATTGGTATGCAAACTGGATAGCCAGTAATCCGGGTTGTGATTGATCGGTCTTGTAGGTAGCATTCTGCAGCACAATGGGCACGAAATCCCCTGATTCATTGATCACATACCGATACCTGCTTTTAAGAAATTCCTTGGCATGTTGCATGCCCTTACCCCCTTTTTTTAAGAAGCCGGTAGAAATGGTGAATGCCTGGCGTTCACTTGCATCAAAATTTTTGAATTGAATGCTTCCCGGTAAGTTATTCAAGGGTACATTGACCTCGGTGTTTTTATAATCGAAGCTGCTTTCTTCTTCAAAATTGCCAAAGCAATGCAATACCGACCAGCCTCCGGCACTATTGGCAAAAAGAAACGATTGTCGAACAGGTTTGTCTACCAGGGTAAACAGGTAAGGTTCAGTACGAAAAGCACCTACTCTAACTTCAATTCCAAACTGCACAATTGTTTTTCCACTGACATCATAATTTGCCAGACCCAATGAAGCATAAGAGCAATCGATCACTTTTAAGGCATTTCTTGCCGATAGTATAAAATTGCTAAAGGGATTCCCCGGTGATAATTCAGAATAGTAAGCTGTGTACCTCCTACTACTACCATCATCGTAATACACGATTCCCTCCACCCTAAAAACCGCATCGCTTTGAGCAACCCACAGGAAACTAACGTATTGCCAGCTTTCTTTGGTAACTTTCATACCGTTGCCGGTAAAAGCCAACATCTTATTTGAAAAATAGCTATTGAAATCTAATTGTTGCAGGTTGTGTCCCACACCTGCTTTTAAGGCATAAAAGCTGATATCAGTGATGTTTTCTCTTTCTTCATTACTAACAAACCACACCTCTCGTATCTTGGCGCTGATAAGGCGATAACTATCGTTATCTGTATCTACTCTTACAATAGGCAGTTTATGAGAAAGTAAGGCATCGATAATTTCACTGGGTTCAAAATAGCTTACATTGACACTATTTGGAATTTGACTTATTACGACATCGGGTAAGTCATCTTCTTGCTCAAAGACCATCTCCACGCGATACTGCTCCAAACGGGTAAAGCTTATCGTTTGAACTGTCCATCTTTGTCTTTTGCGTGCCAATACCGGCTCATCCGGTTTTTGAAGGATATTTACTGCCATACTTCCGCTTTGTAGTGAATCGTGCTGTGAATCAGCATCTCGAACTCATAAGCCCACCCGATTAGATTATTCGGTGCCAGGGGCTCAGATACATTGGGGCCGTTTCCTTTGAAATCAATGTGCTGTTTGATCGGGAAAATTTCTTCCTCAAAGTCATAGACCAATCTGCCGATCATATCATTCATAATTTCCTCCAGCTTGCGAAGTTTTATTTGCCTTTCCTCCTTGCCCTTATTTTTGTTAAAAGGCTCATAAAGTGCCATCATAAAAGAAAGGGTTTCATACTGAAAGTCTGCTTGATTTTCACTTAACTGACGGCTGTAATAGGGAACATAGACTAAAGGGTAATCCGCTGCTTTTTTATTAGGCAGCACATCTAACAGATCATCTATGGAGCCAAAAATGACACTTTTGATCTGATTATGGGTATCATAGCTATCGAAGTAAGCTTTTACACTTTGGATATTATTCATGCTTTTTGCTTTGTTTGATGAGGTCAGATAACAAGGACAAGGCATTATACAGGTTTTCATTTTGCACTTTTTCAAGATCTCCCAAACTGCCCTCTTTTGCCAGTATTTTTTGAGCAATTGCATAAGGGTTTTCAGTATCAAAGCTATTTTCACCACTGCCAAATACCTCTTGAAACTGCTCTACAATGTATTTTTTACAGCCATAGTAGAACATGCATATGATTTGTTTATAGCTTTCGGGAAGCTTTTCAATGGGTTTGGTATACACTTCCGTCATAAAATAATTATAGGGTCTTCGAAGGTCTCCATTGTATTTCCCTGAATTATGCTCGGCAAGAAGTTGCTTTTTGGATTTAGGAGGCCTGTATAAAGTAGCAATCAGCTGATCCCTATATGCTACATTTCCGGTGCTGGCAAAATTGAACATATTTTCATCAGCATGGACAAATTCAATAAAGCTGCTATTGAAAAGACATTCTTCAGGCCCTTTGAAAACTTTGCCAGCAATTTTAAATTCGCAAAGCTTTTTTTCAGTAAAACAAGGCAGGTCAAAAACCCAAGCACTGAGCTCGCATAGCCTGTAACGGTTTTCAAGATCAACCCGAAGTAATAGGCGCATTTTTATATCTAGTAGAATGGCAACTACCCTGAGCTTAGTATCGTAGCCGGGTTTTTCTCTCATCCAGTACATAGTAAGTAATTTAAGCTGTTCCAAGCTGCATTCACTTGCACTTTGAGGCATGGCAACAGCGAGGTTTTTATACCACAGAAAACCCCCAACCCTGTAGCGTATTTTAACTTCTACCATCGAGTGTATTTGCTAGTTCATTGAGCCAGTTTTTATACATAATACGCTTTTCAGCATCTTGTACTTTTTGGTCTATTTCCTCATGCGCTTCTTTCAGCCCCCATTGAACCAGACCGGGTCTTGCATCAATCCAAATCGCTAAAAGTTGTGTCTTATCATTCTTGTTTCTATCCAAAAGTGCTTTTACCGCTTTTCTCAGGTGGTCAGACAACTCAAGTAATCTTTCACGAATGTATTTTTCATCAATTTCCTCAGTGAAAATTTCTTTGATGACATCAAAAACAAATCTTACTATTAATCTTTTCATCTCTTTTTAGGGATAAAAAAAGAGGGTTTCGCTCAAGAGAACTAGGACGAGAATGAAGCTAAAGACCTAAAAAGAAAATTTAGATTATTTCATTAAAAAATGGCATTTTTTTGTTTTTATAATTGTATTTTATAATAGAAATTGGCTAGGTTTGACAGTCATTAAATTAACTAATACTAGAAATTTTTAGAATAGTCAAATATTGGATTAAAATTATAATACTGTTTACTTCAACCTTTAAGAAACATTTTATTTCAAACTCTAATGAATTTCACATAAGGTGTTAATGAATGATTTTTACAATTTGGAGGTGATGTTTCCTACCAAAAAATCATGAAATAGTAAACAGTTATATACAGTTCACAGGAAATGGAAATAATATTAAATGTTAAATACCCGCTTTTTTTGATTTTGATATTCTGCAATACTTTGTTTTTATCATATTCTCAAGATGGAATAAATACTATAATTGAGAAATCTGATAGTAATACTGAAGAAGAATTAAAAAATTATAAAAAAATAAT
>JBCDJE010000065.1:0-11721 GCA_038748185.1 Bacteroidota bacterium | reverse complement strand
TTCAATCTGCAGTAGATCAAAAACTTGTTGTTGGGTTAGGCACTTTAACTGATTCCGTAATTGATCGCATCCATATTTTTTGGGCAAATGGAAGAAGCCAATCCGTTGAAAATATCCCACTAAATAAAAAATTTCAATTTAACCTTGTAAATGCTTTTAAAAAACAAACACTAAAAGAATATCTACAAACACACAAAAAACAACCAACCCTTTTTTCAAAAATCAACCCCCAAAAAATCACTTTTCAACATCGAGAAAATAAATATAATGACTTTAACGCAGAACGTTTGTTGCCACACATGCTTTCAACACAAGGACCTGCTTTAGCAATTAGCGATGTTAATGCCGATGGTTTAGATGATATTTACTTTGGAGGAGCAGCCAATCAACAAGGTGAATTATATCTTCAACTAGAGAATGGTACTTTTAAAAAAGCAAGTGCTTCAGCTTTTAAACAAGATCAACTTTATGAAGACGTTGACGCTGTTTTTTTTGATGCTGATGGCGATGGTGATCAAGATTTAATGGTAGCTTCTGCCGGAAACCAACTCACTCGTGGCAGTGCCTTACTAAGTGATAGGCTGTACCTGAATGATGGAAGAGGTAATTTTAAAAGAACAAAAAGTGCTTTGCCCTCTATTAGAGAGAATACGGCTATAATTAAACCAACCGATATGGATAGTGATGGTGATATAGACCTCTTTATTGGTGTTAGAAATATTCCAGGCGCTTATGGGATATCGGCTCCTTCATTTCTACTTGAAAATAATGGGAAAGGAAGTTTTAAAGATGTAACAGAAAGCAAAGCACCAATTTTAAAAAATGCGGGTATGCTTACAGATGCTGCATGGATTTTTAATACTCAAACAACATTCCCTGATTTAGTAATTTGTGGTGAATGGATGCCTCTCAGGTATTTTAAAAATGATGGAAAAACATTTAAAGAAATTACTGAAGATGCAGGATTAGAGCAGGCTTCAGGTTGGTGGCATTCCCTCAAAGCGGCTGATATAGACAATGACGGCGATACAGATTTAATTGTAGGTAATTTAGGCTTAAATAGCATTTTAAAAGCCTCCGATGTTGCGCCTCTTCAACTTACAGTAAAAGATATTGACAAAAGCGGTAACCTCGATCCTATTATTACCTACTTTAAGCCATCTGCCGATGGAAATAAATATCCTTATACTTTAGCGGGAAGAGATGAATTGATAGATCAGATGTCCTACATTAGAAAAGAATTTCCGACATATGCAAATTTTTCTAGTAAAAAATTTAGTGACATTTTCAGTGATGAGCAACTAGTAAGCTCAGATAAAAAAAATATCAATGAGTTAAGCTCAGTCATTTTTATAAATGAAGGAAATGGACAGTTCCATCAGGAGTATTTACCTTTACAAGCACAGTTTTATCCTATTTTCGCTTCATTAGTGGCTGACATTAACCAAGATGGCGTAAAAGACATTTTAACGGCTGGTAATTTCTTTGGAATTGGCCCTACTATTGGTAAATATGATGCCGGTTATGGGGCTTTATTGTTAAGTGACGGAAATGGTCAGTTTAATTTCTCACCTAATAGTATACATGGACTTTGGTTGGATGGGGAAGTGAGAAAGATGAAAATTATGACTATTAATGGTAAAAAAGTATTGGTAGCTGTGATCAATAATGCTCATCCTTTGTTTCATACGATAGATGAAAGTGCCAAAATCAATTAATAACCATTTGAAAATGAAACTTTTTCCTACTAAGAAACCTTGCAAAAAAAATAGCCTTCTCATTTTTATGACATTGCTTTTCTTCTTTTCTTGTGAAACAGGAAATCCTAATTATGAAAGTGAGGTAGACAATCCTGATTTCTTTCATAGAAGTATGAAAAAACTCACCGATGTGATTGTACATGATATTTTTTCACCACCTGTTGCCAGTAGGGTTTATGCATACCCTACCATTGCAGCTTATGAGGTAATGGTTCAGCAGTCAGGTAAATATCAAAGCTTGCAAAATCAACTAACAGACCTGAAACATATTCCACAAGTAAATGAAGAAGAAAAATACAATTTCCCCTTAGCTGCAGTTCATGCCTTTCTGCTTACCGGAAAATCACTGGTTTTCTCTGAAGATAAAATAGAAGACTTCCAACAAGAAATTTACCAAGAATTTAACGAGACAGGCATGCCTTCTTCCGTGTATAACCGATCGCTAGCATATGGTGAACTGGTCGCCAAACACATTATACAATGGGCTGAAGGCGATAATTATAAACAAACACGCACTTTCCCAAAGTTTTCAGTTACCGATGAGTTAGGCCGATGGAAGCCAACTCCTCCCGATTATATGGAAGGTATTGAACCTCATTGGAATAAAATACGACCTTTCGTTATTGATTCGGCTACACAATTTATTCCAACTAAACCGACTAATTTTGATATGACTAAAGGAAGTGATTTCTATAAAGAAGTCATGGAGGTATATGAAACAGTGAATCAATTAGATGAAGAACAGGAGGAAATTGCCAAATTTTGGGATTGTAATCCTTATGTTTCTACTCATAAAGGTCATGCAATGTTTGCCATTAAAAAAATTACTCCCGGAGGGCATTGGATCGGGATTACCTCCATTGCTACCCAAAAAGCTAATGCTGATTTTATGAAAACAGTAGAAGCCTATACTGTAGTAGCCATCTCACTAGCTGATGCTTTTATAAGCTGTTGGGATGAAAAATACCGCAGTAATCTTATAAGACCTGAAACAGTAATCAACCAACATATTGATGAAGACTGGCTGCCACTTTTACAAACACCACCTTTCCCGGAATATACTAGTGGTCATAGTGTAATTTCTGCAGCTGCTGCGCTTGCACTTACCGATTTATTAGGTGATAATTTTAATTATATTGACTCCACAGAAGTAGAATATGGTCTTCCTCCGAGAACGTTCTCTTCTTTTATCCAAGCGTCAGAAGAGGCTGCCATTAGCCGTCTTTACGGTGGCATTCACTATATGCCGGCTATCGCGAATGGCGTAGAACAAGGAAGAAATGTAGGAAGATTTGTTATCGAAAACCTAAGTACACTTAACGAACAACTCGCATAATATTAATAATAATTAGTTTAATAGTTAATTTTTTTAATATAAAAATAATTTTTACAAAACACGACGAGCTAAATACAATCCAATTAGCTATATAATTATCATTTCAATTAGGACTGTTCTTTTTATCAAGTTCTATCCAAGCTAAAGCACTCGCCCCTAAAATGGCTGTATTATTCCCCTTTAAATTAGAGAATAGTAATTCTACCTTATTCCTGAAAATATTTAAACAGTAATGATTCATATATTTTTTTGTAGGCACAAGTAATAAATCACCAGCATGTGCCAAACCACCAAAAAGAATAATCGCCTCAGGGCTTAAGTGCGCTATTGTATCAGAAAGTTTAAAGCCAAGTAGCTTTGCAGTATAATCAAATGCTTCTAACGCAATTTTATCTCCGCGTTTAGCAGCTTCTGTTATATGTTTAGCTTCTAAGTTATTGAAACTAATATCTCTTAATTCGCTTGGATATATTCTTTTAGCGAGTAGTTCAAAAACAGTTCGTTTAATACCAGTAGCAGAAACATATGCTTCTAAAGAGCCTTTTCTACCAGTAGCAAGGTCGCGGCCCTCATCAGCAAAAATAGTCGTATGCCCTAGTTCTCCGGCAAACCCATCATGCCCATAAACCAATTCACCATTCACTACTATACCACTACCTAATCCTGTACCTAATGTAATCACTATAAAATTTTTCATCCCTTGAGCTACTCCAAAAAGCAGTTCCCCTAATGCTGCTGCATTAGCATCGTTTGTTAATGTTACTGGTAAGCTTAGCCTGCTACCAACTTCCTTTACGATAGGCACTCTATCTCCCCAGTGTAAATTAGGAGCCTCTTCTATTAAACCAGTATAGTAATTACCGTTAGGCGCGCCAATGCCTACACTTCTAATTGTCACTTCATGGTTGAGCTCATCTTTTAGCTTTTCCACAGCATGATGAATATTATCTAAAAACTTACTGAAAGGTTCTTTAGCTCCTGTAGGAATAGATAATTCTGAAAGGCAGTAACCTAGTTTATTTACCAACCCAATTTTAGTATTTGTGCCTCCTAGGTCAATCCCTAGTGTTACTTCTTTGTTAATCATATTTTATTGCTATTCTCTTTGGTTTCAGAAAAATCGTTGATTGGTGCTAAAAATATAAAATATTATTTGAAAGATCATGCCCGATTCAAAAGTGCTTAAACTTGATCTCTATCCAACCACTTTTCTGTTTTTTGAGGTTTATACCGCTTCATTTTTTCAAGCAGCTTTTTCGGGTCGTTATCTGTTACAACAATCTTTCTATTATCCTCGCTTAAAAATCGTTGAGTAACCATATGATCCATAAATTTTATAAATGAATCGAAATACCCTTTGATATTGAGAATACCAATAGGTTTTTGATGCAAACCCAGTTGCGACCAAGTGACAATCTCGCAAAGCTCATCCATAGTTCCCATTCCTCCAGGCAAGGCAATAAAAGCATCGGCTATATCAGCCATTTTTTGCTTTCGCTCATGCATACTATCTACCTGTAAAAGTTGTGTGAGCCCTTTATGATCTATTTCTTTAGCTGTTAAAAAACGTGGGATTAATCCTATTACTTTACCACCTTTACTAAGACAAGCATCGGCTATAAAACCCATCATACCTGTGCTCCCACCACCATATATTAATTCATATTTTTCATTGGCTAAAAAATTACCAAAACACTCTGCTGTTTCCTTATAAATTGTTTCACTTCCGGGGCTAGCACCACAAAATACACATATTTTTTTCATACTTTATTTTCAGATCATTTTACAGTTAAACTGGATTATAGGTATTTAAGGAGATATTCTCTCGTACTTTTTGCTGATTAGGAGTGCAAAGAAATTTAAGATATTGAATTCCCATAAATAAATAAAGCGTCGCATTTACATAATAAACTGACGCTTTAGATTGCTAAGCCTTTACCTTACAAAAAATATCACAAACCAAAAACATCTTTTACTTTATCTACGTAGTCTAGCTTCTCCCAAGTAAAAAAGTCTAAAGATTTTGTTTCTTTGATACGAATTTCTTTCTTCACATTTTCATCTTCCTCAACCTTAACTAAAAGCATGTCTACTTCTTTGTTATAAGCATCACGACCCATATGCCCATATGCTGCTGTATCAGAGAAAATCGGGTTTTTTAGTTTTAATCTGTCCACCAATGCTTTAGGACGCATATCAAAGATTGTTGATACTTTTTCAGCTATCTCTACATCTGTAAGATTTACTTTTGCTGTACCATAAGTGTTCACATTTAAAGAAACTGGTTTTGAAACGCCTATTGCATAAGCTACCTGTACCAATATTTCATCTGCCAAACCAGCTGCAACCAAATTTTTAGCAATATGACGAGCCGCATAAGCCGCACTTCTATCAACTTTTGAAGGATCTTTTCCTGAAAAAGCACCGCCACCATGTGCTCCTTTACCTCCATAAGTATCTACAATTATTTTTCTGCCTGTTAAACCTGCATCACCATGAGGCCCACCGATTACAAACTTTCCAGTAGGATTAATATGATACACGGTATGCTCATCCAATAATTCTGAAGGAATAACCCGAGGGATAAGAACATTTAATACGTCATCATTAATTTTTTGGAGCATCTCTTTTTCTTCTGCAAAAGGATCGTGCTGAGTAGACAGTACTACAGTATGCACTCTTACAGGTTTATTATTGTCATCATATTCGATAGTTACTTGCGCTTTACTATCGGGCCTTAGATAAGGCATTAAATGGCTTTCTTCTTTTCGGATATGTGCCAGTTCTTTTACCATTCTATGCGAAAAAGCCAGAGCCATAGGCATGAGTTCCGGAGTTTCGTTTGTGGCATAGCCAAACATCATTCCTTGGTCACCGGCTCCTTGTTCTTTATCAACCCCTTCGCCTTCGTTTACTCCTTGGGCAATATCTGGTGACTGACTGTGTAAGGCTACCATAATACCGCATGATTCGGCATCAAACATATAATTGTCACTGTTATATCCTATTTTTGTAATTGTTTCCCGTATTATATCAGGAATTTCTACATATGCTTTTGTGGTAATTTCTCCTGAAACTACTACTAAACCCGTAGTAACCATCGTTTCACAGGCTACCCTAGACTCAGGGTCTTGGGCAAGCATAGCATCTAAAATTGCATCTGAAATCTGGTCTGCTACCTTATCAGGATGTCCTTCTGAAACGGATTCCGAAGTGAATAAATAAGCCATAAAAAAGTGAATCTTAATTTTAAAAAATTATCTCAATCGTATTAAATTTCCTAAATCAACATCATATTCCTTCAACTCTTTGAGTGTTTTAGAAAAGGTGAGTGTCTTTTTATCTTCTGAAAGAATTGCCTCTTCATTAGAAAAATCTCTTATTTTTCTATCTTCAGTTTCAATAATTACCGTATAGGTAACATCATCGTACAATTCTTGTAATTGAGCCCTCATTTCCTCACTGCTATCTGCATCTTCTCTAGGCACCATTTCATTTGTGAGATTTTGTAGGTTGAATTGATTTGTTTTCTCAAATCGCCTCTTCTTATCAAAGATGTAATATGCCTCCGGATCTGTATTTTCATTTCCTCTGTCTAATTTACTAAGTGCTTTATTCAATGCTTCCACATCTTCAAAATCGAGTTCTACTCCAAATAGAAAATTAGCTTCATCTGTAATACCTATCGCATTGGAAATACCTTTAATTAGATTTAATTCTTCACTAAGTGTAATAAATGCTGAATCTAGACCAATTAACGGGTTTTCATCTAAACCAACCGCATCCCCCTCTTTTGTATTTGCCAAATCCAGCATCATTTGAAACATTTTTTTGCTGGCGCTAAAATCCATAATCATTTGGTAGCTACCCATACCATCTTTATTTATGGTAACCTTTTCCCGAATTTCGAAGCAAGCATT
This sequence comes from Bacteroidota bacterium, assembly GCA_038748185.1. GTDB lineage: Bacteria > Bacteroidota > Bacteroidia > Cytophagales > Flammeovirgaceae > Chondrinema. The sequence goes on along the minus strand of JBCDJE010000065.1, from coordinate 4,705 downwards.
ACAAACAAGTGAAAGGATGAAAATTAGAGAAATTACTTTGAGGTTTCTCATTCAGAAAAAATACAATGCACAGTTTAAAAAATCTATAATTATACAACGCTTGCAAAGCTAATAAATATCGAACAACTATCTATTTTTTATAAAAAAACTGAAAAAGTGTATGCATTTTCTCCCCTTTTTTATTGATAGATAAAAAAGGGGAAACCAAAAGATTGATTTCCCACTTCAACTAAGAAAAGTTTTTAAATTACTAGCTGAAAGCTATAAGTTGTTTTTCTTCATTTCATTTACAGCAAAATCACAAGCCCTTGCAGTAAGTGCCATGTAGGTAAGTGATGGATTTTGACAAGCTGCAGATGACATACATGCTCCATCGGTTACAAAAACATTCGCTACTTCATGAAGTTGGTTATTTTTGTTGAGCATAGAAGTCTTTTTATCTTTTCCCATTACACAAGTACCCATTTCATGAATACCTTGACCAGGAAACGAACCTGCATCATAGGTATTTACATTTTTAAATCCTGCAGCTTCTAAGATATCCGCAGCAGAGTTTTGCATATCAGCGCGCATCTTTTTTTCATTTTCCTTAAACTCACAATCGATTTTAAGAGTAGGCTGACCCCATTTATCTTTATTCTCAGTATCTAATGTTACCATGTTTTCGAAATAAGGCAATGTTTCTCCAAAGCCAGTAAAGCCCATTCGCCAAGGTCCTGGTTTTACAATTTCATTTTTAAAATCTTCACCAAAACCCATTTCTGCAACACCTCTCATCCAGCCTTCTCTGCTAGCACCTCCTTGGTAACCAAAACCTCTTATATAATCAGGGTGCTTTTCTTTAATATTTCTGAAACGTGGAATATAAATGCCATTAGCTCTTCTACCTGAATAGTATTGATCATCAAAACCATCAAACTCTCCACTGGCACCCGTTCTAAAATGATGGTCCATTAAATAGTGGCCTAGCGTGCCGCTTGTATTCCCCAAACCTTCTGGAAAAACCTCATCTTTAGAATTAAGAAGAATAAAAGCTGAACCAAGTGCAGAAGCATTTAAAAAAACTATTCTAGCATAGTATTCTTCCATTTCTCCTGTTTCGGCATCAATTACTCTTACGCCTTTTGCTTTGCCACTTTCTTTATCATAAATAATAGAATTTACAATAGAATTATGGCGCATAGTCATATTCCCGGTTTTTGCAGCAGCAGGCAGTGTTGAAGATAGACTACTAAAATAAGCTCCATAAGGGCATCCTCTAGCACAAAGGTTTCTGTACATGCATTTGTTTCTTCCATTATGTGCTACTGTAAGATTGGCTACTCTACCAATAGTCATAATTCTATCATCAAAATTTTCTCTCACTTTATCAGCCACATGCTTTTCAAGGCAGTTCATTTCCATTGGAGGTAAGAATTTACCATCAGGTAGCTGAGCAAGTCCTTCATTTTGCCCACTTATGCCAGCAAAAGATTCTACATAATCGTACCAAGGGGCAATATCTTTGTACCTGACAGGCCAGTCAACACCAATTCCGTCTTTCGCATTCGCTTCAAAATCCATTTCGCTCCAACGATAAGATTGCCTACCCCACATAATCGAACGTCCGCCAGTATGGTATCCTCTAAGCCAGTCAAAACGTTTTATTTCTGTATAAGGATTTTCAGAATCATCGACAAACATGTTGGCTATACCTTCACGTAAATACCCTAATCGCTTCTGAATTTTTTTTGTGGAATTTAATTGCTCTTGTGTAACTTTTCCTCTGTATTTGAAATCCCAAGGGTTTTTCAATGCATTACCGTAATCATCAGGATGTTTAATTTCATAGCCTCGCTCCAATACGAGTGTTTTTAGTCCTTTTTCAGTGAGTTCTTTTGCTGCCCAACCACCACTAATTCCCGAACCGACTACAATTGCATCGTATGTATTTTGGTCTTTAGCCTTTATATTAAGATTCATTACTATACTCTTTTATTAAAATTTTAATGAAATGCTAATGGTAAGTAGCGTGTAAGCTCTTATAGAATACCTACTTTATTTTACCATAAATGCTAGTTGGTTTATATTGCCCACACTTTCTGCTCCTCGGTATAAGGGATACAACCTTCATATGCGCCAGGTATTGGCATATAACTCGCAGCTTGTGTAGCTCCGGGTTCCGAGGTAAAGAACCCTACTAAAGTCAATTCTTTCATTTGTTTGAAAAAAGGCGTTTTACCAGGTGTTTTTTCTCCCTTATAGGCTGCTTCATCTGATTGTTTTAAAAGGGCTATTTGTTCTTCTTTCGAACAATCAATAAAATCGTTACCATGTGCATCTTTAGCTGACTGATTTAAACTATTTAAACCATCAGTAAAGTTTTTTTGATCTTCAGGGGCATAACAATCTTTTAAAACTACATCTACGTACCTATTTACCAATGCATCTTTAGCACCGGGGGTATCTGTTGCCGGAATTATCAAATCTGATACAGCAATTACTAATTTATCTTGCTCAGGTGTGAGAAACTCAGGTAACCAATCAGGTTTTTCTGAAGGTTTACATCCATTTAGTACAGCAGCAATTAAAGGGGTTGAAAGTGTACCACCAGCTAATGCACTTATCCTTTTTACAGCGTTTCTTCTGTTCATAAGCATTTTTTATTTCTATTAAAAATTAGTTAAATCTGAATATTTTATCTGAAATAAATGATTTATTCCTTTTAATTAAAACTTGTAGTATGTAGCAAAATAAAAAACATTTGCGTACTAATTTTAAGATGAAGAAAATACAGCTACATGTTTTTCTAAATTCAATCTCCTACTATCTAAATTATCTATAAATTTTACTCTTTTGTTCTGGACTTAATTGTCGCAGAAGGGAAAAGAATATTTTTATTATTACAGATCAACACCAGAAGCCCCATAATAATAGCTATTTTTCAGGTAATGAAATAAAAATATTTTTTTGTGAAAAGATTTTTATTTCATTAAAAGGTGTTTTCTTACAACATATGATTTTTGATAAATGAACAAATATATGTAAAGAAATTGTACTTATCAAATAAATAATTTGATTATTCAAATAAAAATTTAACATATTTAATTTTTGCCAACTAAACTGGTTACAAACTGCGTTATAAAACATTAAATTGAGCACATTACTATTCAATGTATGAAAACTATAAAAAAATACAATTACGAGCAGAAGCATCTAGGAAGAACATTTCACTTCGATGCTAGTATTGTAAAAGATGATAATGCTTATTATCTAAAATGTAATGATGTAGTGGTTAACATTAAATCTCCGGTTTCCGGAGAGAACTTGTTAAAACAATTGTTCTTTAATGTAATAGAAGTACCACAGGTTGTTCATTAACATTATCTTAAATTAACTCTATCGCTTATTTACAACACTATTAATTTTTAATAGTGTTTTTTTTGCCCTTTCTGATAATTCGTTGCTTAAAACTAAGCATCATAACAAAATGCACAAACCTTATTATTTTGTAAATAATAGTGTGTATAAATAACATTAAGCACCTCTATTTATCTGTCTTAAATTTCTGGAGTTGAAACTCTAGCAATTCTCTATTTAAGTTTATCCGAAAACTACTTTATTTATTACTGCATCCTGTTTTATTTGCATTATACTAGTATTATTTATCTATGGATCGACAAAAGGCAGTAGTGAAAGGACTTTTAGCAATTGTAATAGCTACTTCGCTTTGGGGATTCGATGGAGTTGTGCTAACACCTAGACTATATAACCTGGAAGCTAGTTTTGTAGTAATGGTATTACATATCCTACCTTTTACTGTAATGAATAGCTTTCTATTTAAACAGTATGCTTACTTAAAATTGTTTAATCCTACTGATTATATTGCATTACTATCCATTGCTTTACTTGGAGGAACCATTGGTACACTCTCTATTGTACAAGCTATGTTCCTTGTAAATTTTGAAAACCTTACTGTGGTCGTACTATTACAAAAACTACAACCTGTTTTTGCCATTACACTCGCCACAATATTTCTGAAAGAAAAACTAAAGAAGCATTTTTTACTTTGGGCAACACTCGCTATATTGGGCGGTTATTTTCTAACATTCGAATTAAATTTACCCAATGTTAATGTAGGAGATAAAACTGCCCAGGCTGCTTTATTAGCATTACTTGCCGCCTTCTGTTTTGGCTCCACTACAGTTTTAGGCAGAAAATTCCTCTTAAATCACGATTTCCAAACCATTACATTTTATCGTTACGGCTTTACTACAGTTATTTTAATACTGTATAATTTATGGACTGGTAAGTTTATCTACTTTGAGAAAATCACACAACAAAACTGGTTAATTTTCATCATAATTGCTTTTACTACCGGTAGTGGAGCGATTTTTTTGTATTATTTTGGGCTCAAGAGAGTAAAAGCAAGCCTTGCAACCATTGCAGAATTATGTTTCCCACTTTCTGCGATTCTATTTGATTATCTTATCAATAATAACAAGTTATCCCTTTTACAAGGAATAAGTGCCACGTTAATGATTTTTGCCATTTTTAAACTGGGTCAGGAAGAAGTGACCTTACAAAATCCAACTATGTTGGCAAAAAACTAATACTGGCACTCAAATATTTTTATGATGCTAAAAAGACTTCTTTTAGTTCTTGTAATTGTCTCTTCTCTCTATTATTTAAGGATGTTGTTTTTGCCTTTTTAGATAGTTCTTCT
>JBCDJE010000064.1:0-11729 GCA_038748185.1 Bacteroidota bacterium | reverse complement strand
CTTTAATTATGATTTAAGGCTACATTAAGAAAAACTCGAAATAGCGATAATCTAGATTTAATTGATTATTGCCTTGTGAAAATTGAAATAGGTAAGAAATAGAAATGAAATGTGTTATGCCCATCTCTATATCTTGAAATGTGAAGTTTCAATAAAATGAAAACTTTAAAATGATGACTTAGGCTGGTGAATTTTACCTATCTGGATAGTAAGTATAACATTAAAATACATGTATGAATATCTATTAACCAGATAATTCTTCACTTTTGCTGTAGTGAGGTATAGATATTAATCATTTTTGCACAATAATGCGACTGTTTGACTTCACGAAAATATTTCCAATCTTTATTCATATCTTAAACTATCGATTGTTTTTGTATTTGAAGCTTTCCATGTTTGACCAACGACAAAAAATAAAGCAACAAACAAAACCAAAATTCCTGATAAGACAAACCACCACCACTTTACAGTTATACGATGGGCAAAATTATTAAGCCACTCTGTCACCAAGTAATTTGACAGCGGTATGGCAATTATAAAGGCAATCAGTATCAGTTTGATGAAATCTTTGGATAAGAGAAGCAAGATGCTAGTGACTGATGCGCCCAATACTTTCCTAATACCTATTTCCTTAGTACGCTGAAGAGTAGTATAAGATACCAATCCTAAAAGACCTAGTCCTGCTACGAATAAAGCAAGTACAGAGAAAAAGCTAAAAAGTCGGTTAAACCTGATCTCAGCTTGATATTGATTATCAAAAAACTTATCTAAAAAGAAATAGTCAAAAACATTACCTTCATAGTAATGATAGAATGATGATTCTATAGTTTTCAAGAGATTATTAAGATTATTAAATCCATTGAGAGACGTAGGATTTATTTTTACTGATATATAGCTTTTTGCAGAAAAATCAACAACAAATAATAAGGGTTCATAGTCTTGGGCAACAGAATACTGATGATAGTTTTTAATAATTCCGATTACTTCTCTTTCCTCTCCTATAGCCGATACAACTTTTTGTTGAAGTGCAGCTTCAGGATTGTTGAAGCCCAATAAAAAAGCTGCTTTTTCATTCAACACGAGTGTTTCCCCCGACCTATCTTTTTGATTCTTTAAAGAAAAATTTCTGCCTGCTATAAATTCTGCCTGATACATTTCTATAAACTGAAGGTCTACTTTCATAGTAGCAATTGTCGAAGCGTTTTCCCATTCTTCCTGACTGGTCTTATACATCGAGATGTTATTTACATCTGTTCCAGGAATAGCACTTGTTACACTCACTTCTTCAATAATAGGTTGTTGTAACAAAGTCTGTTTAAATGCTTCCATACGGCTTTTAATACTTTCTTCCGCTGGAATATTGGTTGGACCATTCAAAATAAGTATCTGTTCTAAGTTTACACCTAGGTCTTTATTACGCATATAGTGTATTTGCTCAAACACAATAAGTGTTCCTGTAATCATAGCAACAGAAGCTACGTATTGCAAAATTACTAGTCCTTTTCTCAAAACAATTCCCCTAGAAGAGTTCTTGAAGTTGCCTTTTAATACAGCTGCAGGTTTATAATTAGATAGTATAAAAGCGGGGTATAAACTGGATAAAATTGGTGCCAAGAAAACTAAAAATATGAACGCAGGTAGCACATAAGTACTTTTCCACAATACATTGGGTATGGCAGACCCTGAAAAAAAATGAGTGAAAGGTGAAACCATATAATATAGTAAAAAACTAAACAATAAAGCAATTGTATTAATCAATAAAGATTCAGATACAAATTGTCTTATTAATTGCCCCTGCCGAGAACCCATTACTTTTCTAATACCTACCTCTTTGGCACGTTCCAATGATCGGATAGTTGAAAGGTTAATGTAATTGATATAAGCAATCAATAACACAATAATTGCCACGATACTAATGAATTGAATAGTATTGAAATCTCCATTAACTGATAGTTCATCATGAAACTTAGAATATAAATGAATATTTGACAGTGGTTGCAAGTAAAACTTCATGGCGCCATTATTCCAAGACTTCAGCTGTTTACCAACATACTTATCTACTATTTTATTTATCTTTGTTTCTATGGTCAAAGCATCAGTTGTTGGCATTATCTTAATATATGTATAAAACCCAGGCCAGCCCCAATTCTCTTGCAATGGAAACATGCTATTGGCTTCTAATCTTTCAAGGGTAGAAAATGAGAGAAGTAGATCAAAATTAAGGTGGGAGTGTATTGGCATATCTTCTATCAAAGCGCTAACTGTAAAAGTGGCTTCGTTAGTCCCATCATGCCATTGAAAAATACGACCAACAGGATTGATCCCTTCTCCAAAATATTTAATAGCAGTTTCTTTAGTGAGAACCGCTGTATTTATCTGTTGCAGAGGTTTCGTATTTCCATAAATGGTTTTGGTTGAAAAAATGTTGAAGAAAGATGCGTCTGTGAAATAAATATCTTCTTCATTGAAACTTTGTATAGTGTTTCCACTGTCAAAACTTACAGTTCCTGACGTAGGATGAATTCTTACAGCAGACGAGATTTCAGGAATTTCATTTAGTATTGCTTTAGCTAAGGGGCTGTAAACAGCTGCCGATTGGCTCTTCAGTTCCCCTTTTTGGTAAAAGTCATGTGTTATACGGTAAATATTTTTGTTTCCCTTATGGAAATTATCAAAGCTTGTTTCAAAAGTCACGTAGTTAATAAGTAATAAACAAGCTGTCATCCCTATAACCAGACCTAATATATTGATGAAAGAAAAAAATTTGCTTCTCCACAAATTTCGCCATGAGATAATAAAATAATTCTTTAACATAATTCTCTGAATTAACATTTACAGAATACTATCCTTCAAAGGACAGAATATTTATTTTCTGAAATAGTAGATAAAGATTAAACTTCACATAAGCTAAAGCTTTGCAGTAAAGCGTCAGTATTTTGCAGGATAATTCGAAAAATGGAAAATTTCCCATTATTTGGATATATTTAGTATTAACTTTAATAAGATGAGTCTTATATCATTCTTATGAAAAATACTAAGAAAATTGTGTTCAAATGGATTATGATCAATTTCGCCGAAAGGCAATAAAGAAAGTTTCACTTGGTTTAGGTGGGCTTCTACTCACTCCAGCTAATTTGTTCGCTAATAAAAATCCACTAGTTAAAAAATTAGGCGTTGCTCTGGTTGGCTTAGGTAACTATAGTACCAAACAATTAGGACCGGCTTTACAAGAAACGGAGTTATGTTATTTAGCAGGTATTGTTACTGGTACTCCTGAAAAAGCTAAAACATGGGCTGATAAATATAGCATTGATTCTAAAAATATTTTTAATTATCAGAACTTTGATGACATCAAAAACAATCCAGATATTGATATTATATATGTGGTTTTACCAAATTTTATGCATGCAGAATATACGATTAGAGCAGCAGAAGCAGGTAAACACGTTATTTGTGAAAAACCATTGGCTATGAATGTAGTTGAATGTGAAAGAATGCTGAGTGCTTGTAAAAAAGCCAATGTAAATTTTGGTGTAGGTTATCGACTGTATTATGAACCACATCATATAGAGGCTCGACGTTTGGGAACAAATAAAGTGTTTGGCGATATAAAATTAATTGAAAGCAGTTTAGGCTTTACTCGCCCCTCTAAAGATTCTTGGCGGCTGGATGCGAAAAAAGGAGGCGGAGCTATCATGGATTTAGGGATATATGCTATTCAGGGGGCAAGACGAACAATTGGTGAAAGTCCTATTTCAGTGACAGCACAAGCATTCAACTTTGATAAAGAGCATTTTAAGGGCATATATGAAACAGTTCTGTGGCAGTTTGAATTTCCCAATGGAATAGTTGCAAATTGTTCCACTACTTATTCAGCCTATGTAGACCGATTGTATGTTACTTGTAAAAAAGGCTGGTTTGGCTTAAGTCCAGCCTACAATGCTGTAGGGACAAAAGGCAATACTATACAGGGAGATATGAGTTTTAAAAGTAAAAGCTATCAGCAAATAGATCAATTAGATGATTTTGCTTATGCTGTTTTGAACGATAAAAAACCTAAAGCCACAGGTGAGGAAGGTTTGGAAGATATAAGGTTAATAGAAAAAATTTTAAAAGCTGTGGCAACTGGTGAAAAGATCAAAATAGCCAAACATTGACCTTTTAGATGCTATTATTTTTTCTAATAGACCTGTGATGCATAAAATCTAAGCCAAATGATTCTGCGTTTTTGTACTACTACGAGGCCATCTTAGGTTTTTCTTTTTCTTGAATTTTTTGATTGCAATGACCAAGAAGGTCAAGAAGTTGAAGCCCATCCAACTGGATACAGTCGTGTCAAACCTGTTGAGTAAGGATCGAAAACTATCCATCCATGCGAATGTCCTTTCTACTGAATATCTTTCTTCATATAGTTTCTGATCGAAGGGTTCATCTCTGTCCCTGCTCCCTTTTCTTTGCTTGTATGCTACATTGGGAATCATCTCCCTTTTTGCACAGACCAACCGAAAACCTTCTGAATCAAATCCAGCGTCTGCATTAATGAAAAGTCTGTCAGTCCTTATCTTGGCTTGATCCAATATCTCAAAGACTTCCTCAGCATGTATTTGGATATCATAAAGGTCATGGTGATTGCCAGCTATCGCAGTTGAGATAGCCAAGGGCAGACCTTGCCTGTCGGTAAGATACAGTGAATTGGTTGAGGCAGTCTCGCTGTGCTTCTTTTCTTACGACCCTGGTATTCCACTTGTTCACCTCCTTTCAAGGCAGTGGTATGACTCCCATCGAAGTCACCGCTCGACAGGTCTATATTTGCCCGGTTTCTGAATAAGAACCCTACCCAACAGGACTTCCAAGCACCCGCTTTGCCCCATTTACGGTAATGACCGAAGACTGTTTTATAGTGTAAAGGCTCTCCACTGAATAGTGCTGATACAGGTAGTATATGCCATTGCACACCACTCTTCAACTTATAGAGTATCGCATTGACAAGCTCAGTTATTGGAACTCTACAACAAGGACCTCGGCGGGATGTGGGTAAGTAGGGTACTATTTCATTCATAATGCTATCTTTGTCAAGTACTTTGTACATGGGCTATGGAATTTAATGTTCAACAACACAAATCTCTATAGCCCTAGCTTTATAGGCAAATCAAAACGCAAGATGGCTTCTACAAGTAAATTTAAAGAATAATCAATTATTATATTTACTTCATATATTTTTCACTATTGTTTAACTCATTAAATTGAAAAACTACTATTTATAGTTGTCTACCTTTTTGTTGTAACTAATGCCTTTAATCATTTGTAACTCAAAAAAAAACGATAAACAAATTTTTGCTTAAAACCTGAGGAAAGCGGATTTAGTAATGATGAAATAATAAGTTTAGGGTTTTACGGCAGTTATTGAGTGAACAGGTAAGGCGTTGAGATCACATAGCGCTAAATAAGATTTCAATAACGAAGGTTGTGTCCTAAATAACATCTTAAAAAGTAAAGAGTATTTTTTTATCATTACTTGATAACTCTCATTTTAATTAAGGATTTGTCTCCTCGATTTGGGTTGAGATCAGGAATTCCATCAAGCTGGTGATAAGTTCCGTAGATTTAAGTCAGCAAGTTGGGGATAAGTTCTACACTTTACTTGTTTAAATAAAAAATGAAATTTATGTAAATCGCCTGATTATTAGTCGGTTATACTTTCTAGATTAGGATTGTAAAAGTTGGAATCAATTTTTCTTGTTGGGTTCGCTGAAGATGCATTCGTTTAACTATAAGATTCTAATGAAGAACTATCAATTTAAAGAGCTTAGAAACATTACCTCATTTTTATTTTGTCTTTTAGTGTTTCTCACCATAGGGTGTAAGGAAAAAAAGAAAAAAGACACGGGGTTGGCGTTGCCTGTAAAAACATTAAAAGGAGTGTTGGCCGCCAATACTTTTCAGTATTTAGGTTCTGTAGAAGGGATTGAGGATGTAGAGATACGCCCACAAGTAGATGGTATTTTAGAGGAGATTTATGTCGATGAAGGAGACTTTGTAAGGAAAGGACAGCCTTTATTCAAAATAAATTCTCAGCCTTATATAGAAGACTTGAAAAATGCTCGTGCCAATGTGGCTTTAGAGCGAGCAAAGCTTAAGAAAACAGTAACAGAATTAGATCGTTTACAGCCTCTTATAGATAATGAGGTAATATCTGATGTAAGAAAGAAAACTGCAGAAGCTGATCATGAGATAGCGCAGGCATCATTGGCAAAAGCTCAGGCTATAGAAGCTAATATGGCAATAAAGTTAGGTTTTACTACCATAAAAGCGCCAGTAAGCGGTTTAATAGGGCGTATCCCAAAATCAGTAGGTAATGTTGTAAGAAATACCAATTCCGAGCCACTGACAATTCTGTCTAATGTTAGCAAGGTATATGTGTACTTTTCTATGAGTGAATCTGACTACCTATACTACGAGCGGATGAAAAATGATTCCACTTCCAAAAGGATTAGTCCTGCTGTGAAACTTATCTTGGCAGATGGATACGTTTATGAGCATACTGGAAGAATTGATGCTAATTCAGGTCAGCTTAATAGAAATACCGGTTCTATCACCCTTCGTGCAGTATTTGATAATCCAGATACATTGCTCAGAACTGGAAATACTGGTAAAATCCTAATGGAACAAATTTATCCCAATGCTATACTCATACCTCAGAGTTCTGCCCTTTCAATTCAGGACAAGAAATTTGTTTTTGTGCTTGATGAAAATGATTTGACTGTTAGAAAGGAAATTGGAATTGAAGGCAGATCTGGTAAAAACTACATCATAAAAAGCGAAAGCCTGTCAGAGGACGACAGAATTGTAGTATCCGGAATTAATAAATTAACTGACGGCATAAAAATCCTTCCAATACAGAGTGGTAAACTTTTATCAGGAAAATAGTTCTTCCTGATAAAAGGCAATCACTTAATATCTGTAAGAGAAAAGCCTCATAAATTGCGCTAGTATTATCAGCAATCACTATGTTAGAAAAAATTATCTCAAGACCAGTCTTGACTTTGGTCATTTCTATTCTATTGGTTTTGGCGGGAGCGGTAAGTATTACAACCCTTCCTGTAGAACGTTTTCCTGAAATAGCTCCTCCAAGTGTGAGTGTACAAGTGTATTACCCAGGAGGTAATGCAGAGACAGTGGCCAAGTCCGTTCTTTTGCCTATTGAAGAGGCTATCAATGGTACAGCTAATATGACCTATGCCAACTCGACAGCCACTAACTCAGGCCGTGGTAGGGTAACGGTATATTTTAAGCCAGGTACTGATCCCAATGTGGCAGCTGTTGAAATACAAAACCGTATTTCCAGAGTGACTGAACAAATTCCACCTGAAGTAAATGATGCTGGGATAATGGTGATGAAACGTATGAAAGGGAGTATCATGACCATCAATATTTTCAGTGAAACGGGCGTATATGATGAAACCTTTCTGAATGCCTATACCCGTATTAATATAAGAAGAGAGTTGAAAAGGGTAGAAGGGCTTGCAGAAGCAAGTATCTTACGGCAAAGGGATTACGCTATGCGGATTTGGTTGGACCCCAACAAACTTGCTTTATATGAACTTACACCAAAAGAGGTTTACGATCAAATTTTAGATCAAAACTTTGAAGCGGCACCAGGGAAATTTGGAGAGAATTCTGATGAGCTTTTCGAAATCGTACTGAAACATGAAGGTCGTTTTGACGAAGATGAAGAGTACGGCAACTTGGTAATAAAAGCTGATGAAGGTTCCTTATTACACTTGCGAGACGTGGCCAGAATAGAGTTTGGGGCATCTAATTATACAAGTGAAAATAGATTGGATGGCAGGCCTTCCGTTACAATAGATATTGTACAATTAAGTGGTGCCAATGCTGTAGAAATTGATAATCGAGTTCGAGAAATCTTAGAGGAACAGGCACAAATCTTTCCTGAAGGTATCAATTATGAAATATCATATAGTGTGAGGGATCAGATTGATGAGTCCATGAATCAGGTTGTACAAACACTAATTGAAGCTTTTATACTAGTATTCTTGGTGGTATTTATTTTCCTACAAGATTTCAGAATTACACTCATTACGGCTATCTCCATTCCTATTTCACTAGTAGGTACTTTCTTCTTTTTGAGCTTGGTAGGTGTGTCTATGAATGTATTGAGTATGTTCTCTTTGGTACTTTCCATTGGAATTGTAGTGGATAATGCCATTGTAGTAATGGAAGCCATTCATGAAAAAATGACGCACCATAGTATGACCGCCAAAGAGGCTGTATCTGCTGCTATGAGTGAAATAACCGGCGCTATTATTTCTATCACCATAGTAATTGCCGCTGTGTTTCTCCCAATTGGCTTCATGGAAGGTCCCGTTGGTATTTTTTACAAAGAATTTGCCTATACTATCATCTTTGCTGTTCTTATCTCTGCGGTGAACGCCCTTACGCTTGGTCCAGTACTTACACGCTTGCTGTTCAAAAATAAGGATAAAATTCGTAAGAAAACAGCTCTTGGAGAAAAGATTCAGCAGCATAAAGCTGTTCAAAAGGTAAAGACAGCAAGGCAAGAAGGTCTACAAAAGTTTGATGATTTCTTTGATCGCTTTACTAAAAAATATATTTCAATTGTAAAATGGACGATCCAACATCAGTGGTTGTCTTTACTAGGATTGTTACTTGTTTTCATTTCAACGGCAATTCTTATGTATTCAACTCCTAGCGGGTTTATACCTACCGAAGATGATAATTTTCTTATCATGTCTTTGAGGATGCCCGAAGGATCATCTTTACACAGAACCAATGAGGCATTGAGAAAAGCAGATTCCCTTCTTAAAATGGAAGAAGCAGTAGCTGCTGTGAATACAGTATCGGGTTTTAATGTGGTGGTGAATGCCAATAGTCCATCTTCAGGTTTGGCATATATCAAATTAAAAAATGGCACAGATCGGGGAGAGATTTATAAGATGGACGATGTGGTCAAACATTTATCTGATCGCCTTACTACAATAGATGGAGCCAATATTAATGTTTACCCGAGACCAACTGTGCAAGGGTTTGGTAATTTTGATGGGGTGCAAATCATGCTTCAAGACCGCACAGGTGGAGATCTTGGCGAATTCGGTCTGATGGTCAATGAGTTTATAGCGCAACTTAATCAACAAACCGAAATCCAAAATGCCTTTACATCATTCAATCCAAACTTCCCTCAATCTAAACTAGCAATTAACTATGAAATGGCTAAAAGCTTGGGAGTGAGTATCAAGGATATGATGTTTACTATAAAATCTTACTTTGGACGTACACAATCTGGTGATTTTAATCGATTTAGCCGACAGTACGGGGTTTATATGCAAGCTGATATTCAGTTTAGAGAAAGCCCTAAGGAGTTCAATAACATATTTGTAAAAAATGATGCTGGAGAAATGGTTCCAATCAATGCCATTGTGAAACTAGAACAAGCCTTTGGTCCTGAAACTGTCACCCGCTACAATCTTTATAATGCAGCAAAAATTAACATTACTCCAGCGAAAGGTTACAGTACCGGAGACGTAATGAATGTAATTGAGGAACTTACAGAAAATAAACTCCCAGCTAGTATGAGTTATGAATGGACAAGTATGAGTTTGGAAGAAAAAAACTCTGGCGGGGATTCAACTATCATTTTCATTATGAGTATCATCCTAGTTTATTTTATTCTTGCTGCACAGTATGAGAGTTTTTGGTTGCCCTGGGCAGTACTACTTTCTATACCAACAGGTATAGTGGGGGTATTTTTGGCTATTCAACTAGCAGGTATTGACAATAATACTTATGTACAGGTAGGAATTATTATGCTTATCGGTTTATTGGCTAAAAATGCCATACTAATTGTGGAATTTGCAGCGCAGAAAAGGAGATCAGGTCTTCCTGTGTTTGAAGCGGTTTTGGAGGCTAGTTCGCTACGCATAAGGTCTATTATCATGACCTCCCTTGCTTTCACAGTAGGATTAATTCCTTTGATGTTTGCCCAAGGAGCTTCAGCTCAAGGAAATAAGTCAGTAAGTATTGGAACAGCAGGTGGTATGCTATCTGGAATAATACTGGGGATATTTATTATACCAGTGCTGGCATATTTGTTCCAAAGTTTACATGACCGTTTTAATATGGATTTTGACGATGAAAATTAATGCCATGAAGTTTAGTGGAAATATTGTAATATTACTTCTTCTGGTATTCACAGGGTGTAAAATACATGAACCTTATAAAAGACCAGATATCAATGAGCCAGTTAATTACTATGGCTTAAATAAAGGCGATGATGGAGATACCGTGAGTATGGCTAATACGCATTGGAGAGATTTCTTTAATGACCCATTACTGATTTCACTGATTGATACTGCACTGGTCAATAACATTGATCTGCAAATGACCAATGAGTATATTGAAATAGGCTTGTCAAGACTCAAGCAAGCAAAAGCCAATTTTTTACCCTCAGTTTCTGCTGCACCCGCAAGGTTTAGAGAAGATAATTTTTCTGCAAACTATCACAACTATGGTTCTAATCGCTCAAGAAGAATTTATGGAGAAGGAAATCCTGCACCCTTAAGTTTATATACTGAAAGGTTAGAGCACGAGATAGGAGTAGATATGAGTTGGGAAATAGATGTATGGGGGAAATTAAAATCGCAAAAGAAGGCGAGTTTGCTTTCGTACATGAAATCTATGGAGTTTCAAAAAGCAGTACGTACATCTATGATAGCAGAAATAGCCACTACTTATGCCAACTTATTATTGCTCAAGGCTCAATTAGCTGTTTTTAGGCGAAATTTGTTGCTTAATGACAGTACGCTTCGCATGGTAGAGTTGCAATATGACGCAGGTGAAGTAACATCATTGGCTGTGAAACAAACGCAATCTCAAAAATTGAGGGCGCAATCATTGATTCCTCAACTTGAACGAGAATACATTAGGCAGGAGAATTTCTTAAATCGATTGCTTGGTGGTTATCCCAAAAGTATAGATGTAAAAGAATTGAATGCAACAATGATTGAAGAAGACTATGTTGCAGGAATGCCCTTAGAACTGATCAGAAACAGACCAGATATAGCTGCAGCTGAATTTAATTTACAAGAGAGTTATGCTAAATTAGGTGTAGCCAATGCCATGAGATATCCTTCAGTAAGTATTGGGGCGAGTGTTGGATTAAATTCCTTTGAGCTAGAAAAATTATTGAATCCTGCTAGATCAGGATTTCTCTTGCTAAATGGTTTGGTTTTTCAACCTATTTTTCAGCAAAGAAGACTCAAAACAAATTATGAAGTCGCTCTTTCTGAAAAGAATATAGCGGAACTTGAATTCAAGGATAAATTTCTTCAGGCTATAAATGAAGTTTCTGATGCATTGGTTGCTATTGAGAAATTAAAAGAAGAATATACCATTGCTCAAGACAGGGTATCTGCTGCTCAAAAAGCAGTGAATGATGCCTTCTTATTATTTCGCAGTGGGATGGCTAGCTACTTAGAAGTAATTACAGCTCAAGGTGAGGCATTGGATAGTGAGTTGAATTTAGAAAATGTAAAAGTACAGCTATTTGCAGCTGATGTAGAACTTTACCGAAGTTTAGGCGGCGGATGGAGGTAGCTGCATAGAATTGCCACTAAAAAATGGTTACTTTGCCACGCTATATTTTTTAATTGAAATTTCTTTTTATAAAGGTTTCATAAAGCCGAATCTCATTG
>JBCDJE010000063.1:0-11774 GCA_038748185.1 Bacteroidota bacterium | reverse complement strand
CGCTTTGTAGTGAATTCAACATTGCAAAATGCGATAAAATTGTAAAGAATTAAAAATGAATAGTAAGCAGTTAATAAGTAGAAATATAGAACTATTTTATAATAAGGTATCCGAAGAAACCAGGCTAGACAAAGGAATGGGAGTATTTGAATTTGAAAGAATTAAGTCACTCATAGAAAAATATATTACATCTCCTTCCTCAAAAATACTTGACATTGGAGGTGGCACAGGTAAATATTCAGAATGGCTTGCTAAAAAAGGATATCAGGTTCATTTGGTAGAACCAGTTTCCAAGCATATAAGAATTGCTCAAAACAGAGCCAATAAATTAAAGAACAAGTTTTCTGTCCATTTGGGAGAATCTCGAAAATTAGAATTTCCCAATAATTTTGCTGATCTAATAATTTTACACGGCCCTCTTTATCATCTTCAAAAAAAAGAGGATAGAGATTTAACTATTAGCGAAGCCAAGCGAGTTCTTAAAAATAACGGAGTTATTTTGGGATTTGCCATAAATTATACAGCATCAACTCTGGTTGGTCTTTTAAATGGTCTAATTCACAAAAAACCGTTTTTTGAAATGTGTAAAGAAGAATTAACAACGGGAATACACAATCCTCCATATGATTTCCCTTGGCTTTTAGCTGAGGCATATTATCATAAACCAGAACAGTTAAAAAACGAATTTAAAAATCAAGAATTAACCCATCTTAATACTTATGCAGTTGAAGGAATGGCTTGGTTAGATAAAAACTACTTTGCCAACATGCTGAATGATAAAAAGAAAAATACATTAACAGAACTTTTACAAATTACAGAGAACGACAGCTATCTTTTACCTTTTAGCCCACATATGATGATAGCCGTACAAAAAAAATCAACTTATGGAAAATAAAGAAAAGTATTACAGAGCATTAAAAGAAAGTAATGGTCAACTGAATGAAATTGACCTTGGAGAAAAAATCGGTCTTGACGAAAACGAAACGAGAGAAATAATTACAAGGCTTCTATCCGAATATAAAATTGAATATGCAGAAAATAGAGTTTGTAATTACAGCCTTATGAAAAGGGAAAAACGAAAAAGTAAAAGTAGGTAATGAATGTATAAAAAGTAATATTGGTTTGGGTATAAGCTTAAAACCAATATTACTTTTATGTAATTAATTCTATAAAGATAAGGAGGCGTATCTTTAGCTAATACTCTTATACTAATCGATATCAATTAGTACAGCACATTAAAAAAAAGCTGCTTAGCTATATTGTTATTTTGATAAACTGGTAGTTTTAAGGAATATATCTGAACATTTATGTTCTGTGCCTTATAAACTACTTTAAGTACATAAAGTATCAGCCATAAATTTATACATGTTACTAGGGAAAATATGAAAATGAAATAAAAACATGCCGCCAAAACTGTATCTTATCCTATGTACCTTTCTGTTATTTTCCTGCCATTCGTCTAAAAAAGAAAATGTAGAGATGATTGAAGAATTATCTTTAGAAGACGGATTCGTGAACCCACCTGCTTCTGCTAGACCTAAGGCCTATCTCGATTGGGTGAATGGTAACTTTAGCCTCCGAAGGATTTCGGAAGAATTAGAAGAAGCGAAAGCTAAAGGAATGGGTGGTTTTGATATTTGGGATGTAGGTGCTATGATAAATGTTGGCGATAAAATGCCAGCAGGCCCTCCTTTTTTGGGAGAGGAATCTTTACATGCGATTGGTCATACGGTTAGAGAAGCAGAAAGATTAGGCTTAGAAATTGGACTCACAATTTCAAGTAGTTGGAATGCTGGTGGTAGTTGGATTCAACCGGAACAAGGTGCAATGGGACTTTTCCGGACAGAAAAATTGATTAAAGGGCAAGCTACATTTAATGAAAAACTTGATTTCCCTGAACTTCCTAAAGAATATAGATCAGGCAGACCGATGATTCATTACAAAGATGAGGAAACAGGTTTGCCAAAATTTTTTTTAGAAGTAGCTTTGTTGGCACATCCAATTAATGAAGATTCAACTATTAATGCATCTTCGGAAATAATTGATTTAAGTGGAAAACTTGGTGCTACCGGTGAGTTTTCTTGGGAAGTGCCGGAGGGCATGTGGAAACTTACTCGATATGTTTGTGTGCCAACAGGGCAACCACTAATGGTTCCTAGTCCCAATTCAAACGGATTAATGCTTGATCATTTCAGTGCTGAGGCACAAGAGATGAATCTAAATTACATTATTGAAAGGTTGCAAAAAGAGTTAGGCTCACTGGAAAATAGGGCACTTAAATATTTATATACCGATAGCTACGAGGTTAACTCTGCCATTTGGACACCTAATTTACCCGCAGATTTTGCGCAAGAAAACGGGTATAGCCTTATTCCTTATTTACCTGTACTAGATGGTTTCACAGTAAAAAATAATGAAGTTAGTGAGCGGTTTTTATTCGATTTTAATAAAACCCTTTCAAATCTCATTATTGAAAACCACTATGCAAAAGGGAAACGAATGAGTAATAAAGTAGGACTTGGTTTTAATGCTGAAGCTGGTGGTCCGGGAAAACCTATTCATAATGTTCCTTTTGAAGACCTAAAAGCTTTGGGTGCTTTATCTGTTCCCAGAGGGGAATTCTGGAATAAACATCCTCAGCTGGAAAAACTACAAATTGTAAAAGGTATTGCTTCTTCAGCACATATTTACAACCAAAAGTATGTAGAAGCAGAAGCTTTTACCAGTATTTGGTTGTGGCAAGAAGGGCCGGCGGAGCTTAAACCTTTAGCAGATCGTGCTATATGTGAAGGGTTAAACAGATTTATTTATCATACCTTTCCACACACTACTCCTGAGGGCGGAAACCCAGGTTGGGTTTATAATTTTGGTACACTTATCAATACAACAAGAACTTGGTGGCCACTATCTGAAGGGTTTCATAATTACTTGGCGAGGAACTGTTATTTATTGCAACAAGGAAATTTTGTAGGAGATATTGCCTACTACTATGGCGACCGCGCCCCCAATTTTGTCAAGCCAAAGCGCTTATTTGAAGGACTTGATTTCGGTTACGATTACGATGTGGTAAATACAGAAGTGGTTTTAGAAAAAATGGAAGTAAGAGATGGAAAAATATTTTTGCCACATGGACAATCATATGAAGTTCTATTATTGCCTAATGAAGAAGCCATGAACCCACTAGTACTTGAAAAAATTGCTGACATGGTAGAGCAAGGTGCAACTATAATAGGTAGAAAGCCAATACGCTCTTACAGTTTAAAAGATTATGAGGCAAATGATTTAAAAGTTAAACAATTGGCGGATGCACTTTGGGGAGATTGCGATAGTATTCAGGTTCAGGAAAATAGTTATGGTAAAGGCAAAGTGTACTGGGGAAAAAGCCTGCAATCGGTCTTAGATGAGAAACGCATATTTCCTGATGTACAAATAAAAAGCCCAGAGCAGCATCCTGAGTTAGATTTTATCCATAGAAGTACAGAAAATGAAGAAATCTATTTTATTCGAAATAAAAGTGATGAAGCAAGTTTGGTAAATGTAGCTTTTCGCGTAGCGGGAAAGCAACCTGAAATATGGGATGCAGAAAGCGGTCAAATAAGTAAAATCCATATTTTCAGAGAAAACAATGGAGTTACAGAAGTACCACTTTATTTTGAAAGAAATGGCTCATTGACAATCGTTTTTGGAGGAGCTATTGGCAAGCCAATGTATGAAAGTTTGTTTGTTGATGGAAAATCTATATTTCCTAAGGTGGAAGTGAATACGCCTGTTATTCATCAATCTTCTGTACCTATAGTGATGAAACAAGGTGAATATAATGTAGACAAGCATGAAGCTATATCATTAACATTGTCTGAAACTCAAGTATTAAAAGATGCTTGGGAAGTACGTTTTCCACATGGTCAGGGTGCTCCAACTACTACTTTGTTTCCGGAACTCATTTCGTGGACACAATCGAAAGATAAAAGCATTCAACATTTTTCGGGAATTGCTTCTTACCGAAAAACATTTAAGCTAGATCGAGAAAATGTAACGGAAAGAAAAAGAATATATCTTGATTTAGGGAGTGTTAAAGAAGTTGCCTCTGTTTATCTTAACGGACATCACTTGGGAATTACTTGGCATCCGCCTTTCCGTTTTGATGTGACCGAATATGTCGATGTTGGAGAAAATTTCTTGGTGATAGAATTGGCAAACACATTGAATAATAGGCTCATTGGAGACGCACAAAAACCGGAAATTTACAAGAATTTGCAAACTAATGTGGCTCGCTTAGCAAATGCTTGGATGACGCCCTTTGCAGAGGCAGAGTTATTAGCATCAGGCTTGCTAGGTCCTGTTACAATAAGTTGGGGGCATGAATTAGTTATCCCTGCTAACTAATCTATTTTTCCTTACAATAAGCAGCTAAAGCTTTCATGGCTGAAGTAGTTCCCAAGTTAATAGCTTGTCGTAAATCACTACAACATTCAGCCATCAGTCCGACCCTTCTTCTGGCAAGTGCTCTGTTATAATAATAATTGCCCTTACTTGGGTTGTAAGCAATTGCTGCTGAAAAATCTTCAATAGCATCTGAATATTTTCTTGTTTTAAAATATACTTCTCCGCGTAGAGCATAATTTTTTGCCCAGCCATTGTCCAATCTTATAGCTTGGCTAAAATCACGAATAGCTTGTTGATAACGTCGCGCCTTTTTTTGTGCTATCCCTCGGTTTGAAAAATACTCGGGCTGACTAGGGTCTAGCATGATAGCTGTATCGTAATCTGCGATAGCACCAATGTAATCTCTACTTTCTAATCTAGCATATGCCCGATTGGCATAAGCAGATGGGAACCCATCTTCAATAGAAACTACTTTATCTAAAGCGGTAAGTGCTGCTTTATGATTTCTTCCTGCTAAAGATAAATTATATAATGCCAGGCTATGTTCAGGATCGAGTTCCAATGCACTCTGCAAATCTGCTATTGCCTGTAAAGTGTCTTTTTTTTCTAGGTAAATCAATCCACGGTTTACATAATAATCAGGTTCTTCTGTATTTAACTCTATTGCTTTATTAAAATCAGTCAAAGCCCCATCTTTATATTTTAAGCTTAATTTTGCCAGGCCTCGGTAGTGATAAACTTCAGCGTCTTGTTCGTTAAGGGAAACAATTTTATCCATTTTAGTTTCTCCTGAAGTGTTGTAATTCGTTCCTTTAAAATAGATGGCTTGTGTTTCAGTTTTTGGTAAATTCAATAATTTATCAAACCCTTCAATCGCTAGGGGAAAGCGCCTGGTTTCATAATACAAAACCGATCTACTAAACAAAGCAGCGTAACGCATAGGATCAAATTTTAATACTTGATTATAATCTTGGATGGCTCTATCAGGTTTTTGAAGCCTTTCTCGGCAAGTAGCACGAAAATTCCAGGTATCTATGTTATTAGGTTGTAAATCAATGGATTGTGTGAGTAAAAATTCAGATTTTTTGAATAAGCCTTTATCCATCAGTCGGATAGCCGTCTTCAACAAGTAACGAGCTTGCTGCGTTCCCTTTCTCTCAGTTAATTGTACTTGCTTATCACGGTTATCGGTTGATTTTTGTGTATTCAAACTATCTTGCCCATAGGTTAAATATTGCACAAAAAATACAATTGAGAGAATAAGGATTTTTTTCATGAATTTGACCTGAAATATTTTTGTCTTGCTTATTAGTATGGCAAAGTATTACTAAAATTAACTATCTGCTAAACTTTTTACAAGTACATAGATTTTAATTTGAAGGCTTTCGGGCTTATCAATTTTTGATTTTTTAGTTTTGAAACATGAGCCATAAACCATTGAAAGTACTCATACTCCGCTTTTCTTCTATCGGAGATATTGTACTTACTACCCCCGTAATTCGTACTTTAAAAGCCCAATTACAAGATGTAGAGATACATTATGCCACTAAAGAAAGCTACAAGCATATTTTAACAGCCAACCCCTATATTGATAAAATACACACACTTAATGACAGTTTAAATCAACTCATCAGCGCACTAAAAAAGGAGCAATTCGACTATATTATAGATTTACATCATAACCTACGCACACTGATCATTAAAAGTAGATTAGGGATAAAATCACAGTCATTTAATAAGCTCAATAGGCAAAAATGGTTATATGTGAATTTTAAGGTGAATAACCTCCCGAATGTACATATTGTAGATCGGTATATGGAAACTGTAAAACCCTTAGGTGTAGAAATAGATGCTTTTGGCTTAGATTATTTTATTCCTGAAAAAGATGAAGTAGAAAATGAATGGCTTCCTGAAACACATCAACAAGGGTATGTTGCTTTTGCTATTGGCGGTCAATATGGTACAAAAAAATTACCTGTAGATAGGATGATAGAAGTTTGCGATCGTATAAACAAACCGGTGATTTTATTAGGAGGTAAAGAAGATATAGCAGTTGGCGAAAAAATTACTGCCTTTTTTGAAAAAAATCCTGCACACAGCCACTTCGAAAAAGGCTTAACGGATCTTAATAAGCATGCGATTATCTTTAATGCCTGTGGAAAATTCAATCTTAACCAATCTGCTTCTATTATTAAAAATGCGAAAGTAGTATTTACCCATGATACCGGTTTAATGCATGTAGCAGCAGCTTTTCAGAAAAAAATATATTCTATTTGGGGGAATACATCGCCACATTTTGGTATGTATCCTTACAGAACTGAGTTCGTCATTTATGAAAACAATAAATTGAAGTGCCGCCCTTGTTCCAAGATAGGATTTAAACAATGCCCCAAAGGTCATTTTAAATGCATGAATGATATTATTTTTGATTTTTGGATTCCTTGATGTTTTAGCAATTTGTCTTACTAAGTAAATAAACCTTGAGTTCCATAAATTTTCCAATCGAAGCTGCAAAGTTGTTAGAAGTTTTAAATGTTCCTGATAGACTAAAAAGACACCTGACAATTGTTCACTCAACCTGCTTCAAGCTTTTGAGGCTATTAAAAAACGAATGGCCGAATCTTATAATAAAAGATGAATTTGTATTGTTTGGCGCTGCAATTCATGATATCGGTAAGGCGGTCATAACAAACGAATTATACGAAAGTGGAAATAAACATGAACAAGAAGGATTTAACTTTTTAATTAAAAATGGTTGCCAATATGAGTTAGCAAGGTTTGCAAAAACTCATGGAGATTGGAGAGGTAAAGACATAGAAATAGAAGATCTACTGGTGACCTTATCATACAAAATATGGAAAGGAAAAAGAATCGATGATTTAGAAATGTTGATTTGTAAAAAGTTATCGAAATCTCAAAATATTGATTATTGGGAAGTATATGTGAAACTTGACCGTATTATATCAAGGATAACACTAGGAGCTGATAATAGGTTATCACAACAAGATGGGTGAAGCTAAAAAGTAATATTTTTCTTTTAACATAAACCACAACCTAAAGTATATCCTAATTGAAATCAAAAACAAACTACTATAAGGATATTTCAACTTTACTGAAAGGGCTACAAACAGTAACACCAATTAGTGAATCCTTTCATATCCATCAATTTAAAGACACACCTGATACCTGGATAAAAGAAACTACGATTTTTAGAAGTAATACTTATGCTATTATTTTATTAACTAAAGGGAAGGCAAAGTATAAAATTGGTCTTTCTGAATATATTATTGGAGATAATAGTCTCTACTTTATGGCTCCTAAACATTTGCGATACTACAATCGCCTTTCAGATTGGGAAGGCTTCGTAATTGTTTTTATGGACAGTTTTATTACAGATAACGATACCTTAAAAAAGCTGGTCTCTCAGTTTGAAGGATTTGGTACTGCTTCTAAAGTGGTAATTAATTTAACATCTGAAGAAACAGAAGAAAGTAAGCGGATTTTTCAATGGTTGTATGATATTGCATATACTGAAAGCCCATTGAAGTTTGAAAAAGCTAGGGCTCTATTAGGTTTATTAATGATTCATAGCACAGAGTTATATAGCCAAAAGTATAAGTATATAGATGCGAAACTCTCAAAGCAGCATAGAATTATCAAAGCGTTTGATCAAATAATAGAGGAGCATTTATACGACATTACACAAGACAGAGTATCACAAATTTTATCAATTGCAGAAATTGCAGGTAAGATTAACATCAATGCTACGTATTTAGGTGAAGTAGTTAAAAAGCATACCGGTAAAACACCTAAGCAAATTTTATCTGAGCGCATTATTTTAGAAGCGAAGTCTTTTCTGCGCAATACAGATATGAGTATAAGCGAAATTGCTTTTATGTTGAAATTCCAAGACGCTTCAAATTTCTCTAAATTCTTTAAAGCGAAAACTGGAATTTCACCTACATTTTTCAAATAAATGCTCTTTTCCTATTTGAAAACTGGAAAATTTACCAGTTTCTCTCGCTTTCTCACCTGATTTTATCTTTCGGTTCATTTGATATTTGCACTATTACTAATCATTAAAAAGTGTAAAACATGAAAAATTATCAAGCCTTTCAAATAGGAAATTATTCGATTAATCGCTTAGGCTTTGGCACCATGCGCACTACAACAGGAGAAGGTATCTGGGGGGATACTGCCGATAAAAACAAGGCCATAAAAGTTATTCGAACTGCTATTGAAAATGGAGTGAATTTTATTGATACCGCCGATTCTTACGGTCCTTATACTTCTGAATTACTGGTAGCAGAAGCAATTGCTCCCTTTAAAAATGATGTGATGATTGCTACTAAAGGTGGGGCGGTAAAATACCAACCAGGAGCGGTTATGGCAAACGGACATCCATATTACTTGCGTACAGCTTTAGAAGGTAGCCTTCGTCGATTAAAACAAGAAGCTATTGATTTGTATTTTTTACATCGGGTTGATCCTAATATTCCAATTGAAGAATCAGTAGGAGCATTAGCAGCTTTAAAAGCCGAAGGAAAAATGAAGCATATCGGCATTTCAAATGTATCAGTTGAGCAATATGAAAGAGCAAAACTAACTGCTGAAATCGATGCTGTTCAAAACGCATTTAGCTATCAAGACCGACGTCATGAAGAAGTAGTAAAAAAGACCATAGACGATAACATTGCTTTTGTAGCTCATACACCTATTGCTAAAAATAATTGGGACACTAAAATTTTAGCTTCTGCTAAAGAGAAAAATATTTCTATGAATCAATTATCTCTAGCGTGGTTACTCCAGTATTCAGCAAATATTATTTCAATTGCTGGCACATCATCCATAACACATTTACAGGAAAATTTGAGTGCTGCTGAAATTAATTTATAATAAATCTACCTGTAAATCCAGAAATAATGAAAAAGCTTAAAAACACATTAATTATTTGGGTAGCGATATACCCTGCCATCACAATTATATTATTGCTATTTGGGGAATTATTAAATGAATTACCTATTTTATTGAGAACATTTATCCTAACAATTATTATTGTGCCTTCAATGGTTTATGTACTGATCCCATTTTGGACAAAAATTTTTTAATTACCGTATTATTCAAATTTTCGACTTTAAAAAGATGAAAAGAACATCAATTTTAACAGATGAAAAATAGATAGATCATAGTATATGTGAAAATTTCTTCTCACACATATAGGTAAACTGTCTCAAAAAACTCATGCATTTATATCAACCCAACATCTGTTTTAATTTCGAGTAGTGCAGGACCTGAATGTGCTAGGACTTTTTGCATAGCTTCATTCAGTTCATTTTTGTCTTTTATTTGTACGCCCATTGCTCCACAGCTTTGGGCGTATTCTGCAAAATTAGGATTACGCAAGTCTGTAGCCCATACATCTAATTCGCCAGCACGTTGCTCTTTAGAAATCTTACCTAATTCATTATTATTTAAAATAATTGTTTTGATAGGCATATTGTATTTTACAGCAGTAGTCATTTCAGCCAAGTATTGGCAAAAACCACCATCTCCGGCAACTGCAATAATAGGTCTTTTATCACCTACTGCTGCCCAAGCACCCATGGCTGCCGGAAAGGCAAAACCAATGGAGCCTAAATAACCTGACATTAAAAATGTTTGTTGTTTGGTTTCAAAATATCGACCAAATGAGTAGGCATTGTTTCCCACATCTACACACATCACAGCATTATCAGGAGCTAATTCGTTGAGGGCTTCAAATACTGCGATAGAGCTTATACCTTTGCCTCTATCTTCTGTAAGTCTTTTTTGCTTTTCCTGTTTCCAAATTTTCCACCTTTCTTCAATTTCTTTTCTGTGATCAACTTTATTATCTAAGCCTGAAAGTTGCTCTTGTAACATTTTGACAGTGACCGAAATCTCCCCCCATACAGCAGCATCAATTTTATGAAATTTACTTAATGCAAGAGGATCAAAATCGATTTGAATAGTTGGAATCTTAGCAGTAATGCCTGTATGATTTGAAAAAGATGCTCCAATTACCAATAATAAATCTGCTTCATTCATAAACCACGAAGCTATGGGTGTTCCGCTTCTGCCTAAAACACCACATCCCAAAGAGTGATTATCTGCTATTTGTCCTTTGCCTTTAAAGGTGGTCATTACAGGACAATTAAGTGTTTCAGCAAAACTTGTAATTTCTTTCATATGAAAACGCGCTCCATGTCCTACTATAATAACAGGTCGTTTTGATGTGTGTAATAAGCTTAGGGCTTTATCAAATGTTTCTTTAGGAGGAGTAATGGTCATAGGTGTAATCCTGCCCTCAGGAGTTTGAGGTGTTTCATTTTTATTGACCGGTATTTCTTGTACCTCATCAGGAAAAGTGAGATGAGAGACATCTCTTTTTAAGATCGCATGTTTGATTGCCAGTGTCATAAGTTCACTGTGTTTACTTTTATGCTCTACACGATGGTTAAACTCCGCAACAGTATTAAAAGCCCTTACTAAGTCTACTTCTTGGAAATTACCAGTCCCAATAACTTGTGTAGCTACTTGTCCGGTTAAAGCCAAAATAGGAGCACGGTCAACTTTTGCATCCCAAAGACCTGTAAACATATTTGTTGAACCTGGCCCTGCAATAGCAAAACAAGCTGCAGGTTTCCCTGTAAGTTTTCCATAGGCTGAAGCAGCAAATGCTCCTGCACCTTCATGTCGAATACCTATAAATTTTAGCTTTCCTTTGGCTTCTTGTCTTCTTAAAGCATCAGCAAATCCAAGGTTAGAATGCCCAACCATGCCAAATACCCTATTTACTCCCCAATTCACCATGGTTTCAACCATTAAATCTGATATGGTTGGTTCATGGGTATGTTCTTCTTCAATACCTACATAAATACTGTTGTCTTCTATTTTTAATGCATATTTGCGAATACCATCTCCATGACTCCCGGGAGACTTTCCTGTACAGGGATGAAAGTCCCAACCATGCCATGGGCAACGCAGTAAACCATTTTCAATACTACCCTCGCCTAAAGGACCTCCTTGGTGAGGGCACTTATTATCTAAAGCGGTATATTTTCCTTCAAAATGAGTTAAACATATACCTGTATGCCCCGCTGTGACAGACATTACACGTCCTTCTTTTAATTCCTCCTTATCATCAAGAACTTTGTACCAGCTACTGTTTTTACTCATGATTTTATATTTTTTGTTATTTAGTAATTTAAGTTTACTAGTTGATATTTTCTACTCTAAGCGCTAATTATTTTTAGAGTTTTGTCTTAATTATGTATTTATTTATTGGTTCTATTTCTTCACTCATGAAATATCTAATGATTGTTCTCAGAATATCATGACACTAAGTTCAAAAAGTTATTTCTTATCTAATT
>JBCDJE010000062.1:0-11785 GCA_038748185.1 Bacteroidota bacterium | reverse complement strand
GTTGCTGGTTGCTGCAAAAATAAGTATTAGTTTTAACTTAAATAGCCTTTTCTCTTTAACAATACGATGAGTAAAAAACCAAAGTTAGCGACAAACGAAAGAAATAGAATCAAGTATATAATACTAATTGGTTTAGTAATAGGCTTGGGCTTGTTATCAAGAACTACATTTATACCTGAATTTATTTATCCGTATTTAGGTGATATTCTATATGCTTTGATGATTTTCCTTGCCATAGCTTGGTTATTACCCAAAAAATCTAGCAAAAGCATAGCCTTAGCAGCATTAACTATCTGCATAATCATAGAAATTAGCCAACTGTATCATGCTCCTTGGATTGATGCGATTCGCCAAACGCGCTTGGGAGGACTTACCTTAGGCTTTAGTTTCTTGTGGTCAGATTTATTTGCTTATTCAGCAGGAGTTGTTATAGGATTCATCTTGGAAAAGAAAATATTACTAAAAGCTACTATGCAGTAACAGTAAGCAATACTGCAAAATAATGGCAAACACTACCTCCTAATACAAATATATGCCAAATAGCATGGTGGTAGGGGAGTGATTCCCATCTGTAAAAAATTACACCTATAGTATATGAAAGTCCGCCACTAATAACCATTACTAAGCAATCGAAAGGAAACTTCTGAAAAAAGGAATCTGCTACAATAAGAAATAACCACCCCATAGCAAGGTAAATTAATGTAGAGATCAGATCGTATTTTCCGGTAAAAAACACTTTGAATATTGTTCCTGCCATTGCCATAAACCAAACGAGAGCTAAGACAGTAAATCCTTTATAATCTTGTACATAGGTTAAGATAAAAGGTGTATAGCTTCCGGCGATTAAGTAATAAATACTAATATGGTCGAGTTTCTGCAACAGTTTTTTTAAAGCAGGTTTATGGAAACTATGATACAGTGTAGAAAAAGTATATACCATAAGAAAAGCTACTCCAAACGCTACAGCTCCAATCAGTCGATCTGTGGTACTGTGGTAAATAGCCGTAAGAATTAATGCAGGAATTGAAATGATACCAAAAATTAATCCTGCGCCATGTGAGAGGCTATTGGCTAATTCGTAGCGGAATTGCTCTTTACTAATTTTAAAAGATGCGGTCATAGTATTGATTGAAATAGACTGTTATTTATTATAACCTTACTTACATAAGAATAATTTAGCAAGGGTATAAGAAATTTACTTTTTTTAAAGATTGCAACCACTAATTTACTTCAAGCGTTTAGCCAAGTTTTAAACAAAGGAGCTTTTTCTCGACTCACAATAATATTTTCTTTCCAAGAGGGGGAAAGACTAACGGCTATTTTCCCTTTAAAATAAGCATGAATTTCATCTATTGCTTGAAATCGAGCAATAAATTGCCTGTTAAGCCTGAAAAAAAGATGTGGATTTAGCACTTTTTCCAATTCGTCCAAAGTGTAGTCGATGGTATACTTTTGATTTGCTTTGGTTTTGATCAATACATAGCCATCTTCTGCATAAAAGTAGGCGATTTCTTCTTCACTTAAAGAAATTAACCTTTCTCCCAGCTTTACTAAAAATCGGCTTTTGTAAGGATTACTGTTTTGTTTGAAAGCTTTTACCAACTCAGATAAGTCCTGTTGAGCACCAGAGTCATTATTTGAGCCTACTAAGGTTTCTTTCAGTTTTTGGAGTTTTTGTAAGCTTTTAGTCAGTTCTTCCTTTTTAATAGGTTTTAGCAAATAGTCAATACTATTTACTTTGAAAGCTTGTAGTGTATATTCATCAAAAGCAGTCGTAAAAATAACAGGACAATTTACTTCAGTCTCTTCAAAAATTTCAAAGCTTAAACCATCAGCCAGTTGTATATCCATAAAGATAAGATCGGGTGACGGTTGATTTTTTAGCCACTTTACAGAATCTTCTATGGTATCAATCACGTCTATTATCTCGGCATCAGCTATTACCTCATTGATTAGTTGTTGTAGACGGCGAAATGCCGGGGCTTCATCTTCAATGATTAAAATTTTCATATGCTTGGTTCCATTTCGTTTTCTCTTACTTCAATCAAAGGCAGTGCTACCATAAAGTAATTGGTAGTAGTAATAATATCGAGCTTTTGTTTAGTAAGGAATTGATAGCGTTTTTTTATATTTTCAAGTCCGGTACGAGTTGAATCTTTTACATTTTTCTTTTTTTGTAACGTATTTTGTACGATAAGTGTAGATGCATTATGAGAATATATTTCTACTGTAAGTGGCATCGATAGAGAAACAATATTATGCTTAATGGCATTTTCAACCAATATTTGTAAAGTGAGTGGTGGCACATATTTTTCCAGCTGCTCTTTATCTATCTTCTTTTCAAATTTTAGATTATTGCCAAAGCGCATTTTTAAAAGAAAAAGATATGACTCTACAAACGCTACTTCTGTTTGTAGTTTTACTAGTTCTTTCTCTTTATTCTGTAAGATGTAGCGGTAGACTTCTGATAATTTTTCAGTAAACTCACTGGCAATTTTCTGGTCTTCTCCAATTAATGTGACCAAGGTATTCAAACTATTAAACAGGAAATGAGGACTGATCTGGTTTTTTAATACAGATAGTTCCATTTTTAATTGCTGGGTTTTTAATTTTTCAGCCTCTAACATGCCTTTTTTCCATTGAGAAAAAAAGTAAAAAGCTTCATACAAGGCATTAATAATAATGGTTGTAATGATGCTAATACGCAGCCCATCGTAAAAACTATTGGCATCTGGATTGGTAACCCAACCAATATATTCGAAGGTAAAGTCTAATATTAATTTAACAACGATAGTATAAACCAATATGAAGAAAACTGTAGTAATAACCCGGTAAGTAGTGAGTTTTATACCGGAGAATTTTTTCCTGAAATATTTTAAAATAAAGATATCTCCCTGCCAGTATGAGAATGTATAAGCGAAAGTCATCAAGTATTTTGTTCTCTCATCTTTACAAGGCATTTCTGTAACGAGTGGTAATATCAAGCTTACTACTACAATACCTACATACCTTATATTTCGCTCATTTATATATTTCATCATATGTTATTGTAGTTTACCTTTTACAGTGTTTTTATGTTCTTTAAACAAAGAAATGTATAACTGCTAAGAAAGCAAATTCCATTTTATGAAAAGGATGCATTGTATGGTGAAAAGGATAAATACCATCTTAAAACGGAATTTGGGCAAAATCAGCTTCTTTTATAGATAAAATTGGGTTAATAGCCTTTTATCTCCATTCTAACACCTCCAATTTACAGTTGATTAATATTCTCCTTTAAATTTTTTGCAAGCCCTTCTACTTTCGGTACATCAACCAATCTCAATTTAATTTAAAAAATAAAAAAATGAAATCCCCATTTACAAGCATCTTAGCAATTATTGCAGCATGTTTATTTTTTAACACAGCATTTGCACAAACCCAAATTATTAGAGGAACACTTAAAGATGCCCAGGCAGATTATCCGCTTATTGGCGCTACCGTTATTGTTGTCGGGTCAGATCCGGTAAAAGGAAGTACTACTGATCTAAACGGTAAATTTAAAATTGAAGGTGTTCAAGCTGGTAGGCAAACATTATTGGTGCAGTATGTTGGGTATAAAACCCTTACAATGCCTAATGTATTAGTTACTACTGGTAAAGAAGTAGTGCTGAATATAAAATTGGAGGAATCGGTAGAACAGTTGGATGAAATTGTAGTAACGAGTGGTTCAGATAAAGATATTCCTAATAATGATATGGCAAAAGTAAGTGCGCGTACTTTTAGTTTAGAGGAAGTTACGCGTTTTTCAGGTGGAAGAAATGATGTAGCAAGACTAGCCAGTAATTTTGCCGGAGTAAGTACAGCCGATGATTCGAGGAACGATATTGTAGTGAGAGGGAACTCTCCAACAGGTTTGCTGTGGCGCATTGAAGGCATATCTATAGCCAATACAAATCACTTTGCTACACTAGGTACTACTGGCGGCCCTGTAAGTGCACTGAATACGAACTTACTTCGCACTTCAGACTTTTTAACGGGAGCCTTTCCTGCTGAATACGGCAATGCGCTTTCAGCAGTTTTTGATATCAACTTTAGAAGTGGGAATACAGAAAATTTTGAGTTTACAGGGCAAATGAG
This sequence comes from Bacteroidota bacterium, assembly GCA_038748185.1. Taxonomy (GTDB): domain Bacteria; phylum Bacteroidota; class Bacteroidia; order Cytophagales; family Flammeovirgaceae; genus Chondrinema. The sequence goes on along the minus strand of JBCDJE010000062.1, from coordinate 7,666 downwards.
TGCTTTTAGTGGTTTGGAATTTATGGCTGAAGGCCCTTTGAATAAAAAGAAAGATGCTTCTTTTATTGCCTCCTACCGTTACGGTATTGCCAGTTTGGCTGCAACAGGTACTTCTGCTATTCCTTATTATCAAGATTTTTCTTTTAAAGTAAATTTAGGTGAAGGAAAATTGGGAAAGTTTGAGTTTTTTGGTATGGGAGGATTGAGTAATATAGATTTTTTGGGAGATGAAATTGACGAGACAGATTTATTCTCTAATCCGAACCAAGATGCTTTTGTAGATAATCAATTGGCACTTTTTGGGATGAAGCATACCTATAGAATCAACAAGCAGACGTATTTACAAACAGTAGCTGGTTTCTCCACTACAAGAAATACGTATCAGCAAGATGCACTCATTAGAAATGAAGCAGGAGAGACTGCATTGAAATACCAAGATGTTGATTTAGATGATGCTCAAGATCGTTTTAATATCTCTACTACTTTGAACAAAAAATATAGTGCTAGATTAAATATGCGTGCTGGTGCAGTTGTGGAATTGTTTAATGTCAACTCTATAGTAGATGATCGTGAAAATAGGGTAGATATACCAGATGCTAATAATGATGGAATTCCTGATTTTTTTATCAGGTCTAGAGACTTTAACGGTAGTTTCCCGTTAATACAAGCTTTTGCACAAGGCGAATATAAGTTTACAGACGACTTTAGCTTAACAGCTGGATTGCATAGCCAATATTTAGAGCTAAACGGCTCTTTTGCCTTAGAACCTCGCGCAGCGCTAAGCTGGCAATTTCAACCTAACCAGCGTTTAAGTTTGGCGTATGGTTTTCATTCGCAAATGGTTCCTTTACCTGCCTTGTTATATAGGGAAGAAACTAGCCCGGGAGTTATTGAAAGTACCAATGAAGACCTGGATTTTATCAGAAGTCACCATTTTGTATTAGGTTATGATCGAAGGTTGGGAAACAATTGGCGCTTAAAAGCAGAAACCTATTATCAGGCATTGACAGATATACCAGTAGAATCAACTCCGGGAAGTTATGCAGTAATTAATGAAGGAGCAGATTTTGCCTTTACTGAAAGAGGAAACCTTGCAAATGAAGGAACAGGATACAATGTAGGTATGGAACTGACGCTTGAAAAATTCTTTAGCCAAGGGTATTACACCTTGCTCACTGCATCAGTATTTGATTCTAAATATACTGGAAGCGACGGGGTAGAAAGAAATACTGCTTTTAATAATCAGTATGTGCTCAATGTGTTATTTGGCAAGGAATGGAAAGTAGGGAAAAGTCAACGCAATGCTTTTACTTTCGATACTAAATTGGCCACATCAGGAGGGCGTTATTTCACACCAATCGACTTGGAAGCCACCCGTGCCAATGATGGGAGGGAAGTATTGATGGAACAAGATGCCTTTAGCAGACAATACGATCCGTATTTTCGCTGGGATGTGAAATTTGGGTTTAGAGTAAACAGTAAGACCAAGAAGATTTCTCATCAATTTTTTATCGACTTCCAAAATGTTACCAACCGAGAAAACATATTTGTAGAGCGATACAATGAAGTAACCGACCGAATAGACGAAGTAAATCAAATAGGTTTCTTTCCTGATGTGTTGTACAGGATACAGTTTTAGGAAATCAATTCAAAATCAGTTTTTTTGACTAAGTAATGATAAAAAAATAACCATTACTTTTTAAAAGACAACCTTCGTTTTAAAAATCTTATTTAGCGCTGTTAAACTACGATTTCAACGCTTTGCCTATTCCTAAATAACTGCCTTAAAATCCTAAATATATTATTTCATTCATTACTAAATGAATTTGAATCGGTAAAATGTTTGATGCAGGTAATTATAAAATTATATGCCTTTGAATAGATATAAATTAAGTTGAAATGGATGCGTCTTGTTGTGATGAATGCGGTATAGATTTTTCTATACCGTTTTTTTGTGGCGTAAAAAATCTTTCAGCTAATTTTTTGAACGAGTGCTATATATTATCCCGGTTTTATCAGAAAATTCTTCTACAATCTCCAACAATATCATACACAACCAAGCTTAATGAGATGGCAAATCTTTTCGGAGAAGTGTTTTATCCTATTTTTTTGGTATAATAAGCCATAATTGAGACGGTGAATAATTATGAATAAGTTTGAACAATATTTTCAACATATTTATACCTAAATACCATCATCTTTTTTCAAAAGACGCGAACCATCAATAGTTCTTGATTTCAATTGAAAAATTTAAAGAAGGTGGTTATCAAGAATACCTTAGAAAAAGTTGTTTCCTAATGTATTCTTATGCCCAAAGCTATTTTACATCATGTATTCAACCAGTTTAAGTACCAATTTACAGAAATAACAACCTTTAAAAGCTTTTTATAATTCAAAGAATACGTCATTTCCAAAATGCAGGAACGTATGCCTGTACACTTTGGCAATCGAGTAGCCTATTAGCTTATTTGCATATCTGAAAAGTATTTTTTTGTGCCAAGTTTAAGAACTGCGCAGTATTGTTGTGTTCAGTAATTTTTTCATCTTAAGCATAATCATATTTATGGGAAAAGCTACTTTTAGCAACATATAGCTACAAGTTCTTCATTGACTTGCTACGAGCTTATTTCACTGTCTACTATTTTTCTTCTCCAGATTATATGCGTGTTGGTGTATACTCAACAGTTTTTCTAATCTATTAGGATGGAATAAATAATACATATTTCGGAGCAGTAAAGCAATAGCATCAACTACTGTAAAGCAAAGTGGAATTGATGTTGGGGGCATGCTTTTGAAACTTTTTAAAGAAGGGAGCAAACATGGGCTTTCCATTGAATAGAGCATTTGAGAAAGTTGACAATCAATAGCCAAATAATGCAACGAGAAACTAATATTTTTTTTAACCTTAAAAACGCTTATATCATGAAAAAACAACTCTTAAATAGTGCAATAGCAGTAATTTGTTTAATGATAAACAATTGGTCAATTGCACAAACCAATACCTTTTTTGGTATTGATGCAGGAACTAGTATTTCTTCAGGAACATGGAATTCTTTCTTTGGTAGGAATACAGGAAACAATACAACTACTGGGGCTTTCAATACTTTCATTGGTGGTCAGGCAGGTTTTAACAATATCACAGGGACGCATAATACAATGGTAGGCATTAACGCAGGTTATGATAACACTATTGGCATAAATAATACTTTTGTAGGATTAGGAAGTGGTCAGTTTAATACAAGTGGTAATTCAAACACAAGCCTGGGAACTTATTCAGGTTATAATAACTCAACCGGAGAAGGCAATATTTTTATTGGATTTAGTGCAGGATTTAATGAAGCTGGTTCAAATAAATTATACATAGAAAGCTCAAGTGATAATATCCCCTTGATTTATGGAGATTTTGCAACAGATGGTGTGGGTATTAATACTAAAGAAGTAGCCGGTTACACACTTTCGGTGAATGGAAAAGTTCGCGCCACAGAAGTAAAAGTGTATACCGATTGGGCAGATTTTGTATTTGAAGCAGACTATCCGTTACCTACTCTGGCAGAAGTAGCCAACCACATCAAAACCAAAGGGCATCTTACAGGTATCCCCTCAGCAGATGAAGTAGCCAAAGAAGGAATCTATTTAGGAAAGATGAATGCCAAACTCCTTCAAAAGATTGAAGAATTAACCCTCTACATTATTCAACAGGAAAACAGGCTCAACAAACAAAGTGAGCTTATTGAGCAACTTCAACAGCAAGAAAGCAGGTTGAACCAACAAGTAGAGCTAATCAAGCGCATTCAAACAAAATTAAAGTGATAAATTATGCTATTACAAAAGCACTTAATGGGATGCTTAATCATCTCTTTAACATTGGGTATTGGGGTGAATCAGGCACAACCTCCTATCGCATGGGATGCCAGCTTTGGTGGAGCAGGTGCAGAGGCTTGTCAGAAGATCGTTAAGACTACTGATGGGGGCTACCTGTTAGTAGGGTATTCTAATTCCGAACCCAGCGGCAACAAGACCGCTCCGAATTATGGGTTAATTGATTATTGGATTGTCAAAACAGACAGTTTGGGTAACAAACAATGGGATCAATCGTATGGGGGTTTGGGACATGATATAGCAAAGAATGCTTTACCAAGCCCGGACGGAGGCTACCTCTTAGTAGGGACTTCTCGTTCTCGCCCCAGTGGTAACAAGACCGCCCTTGGTTATGGGGATAATCATTTTTGGATCGTTAAGATAGACAGTTTGGGCAACAAACAATGGGAAAAGACTTATGGGGGGTTCAGCGATGATCATGCTCATACTGCCTTACCAAGCCCGGATGGAGGCTACCTATTAGTTGGGACTTCTAATTCCCGCCCCAGTGGTAACAAGACCGCTCCGAATTATGGGGGGTCTGATTATTGGATCGTCAAGATAGACAGTTTGGGCAACAAACAATGGGACCAATCGTATGGAGGTTTGAGAGGTGATTTTCCTAATAATGCCTTACTAAGCCCGGATGGAGGCTACTTGCTAGTTGGGAGTTCTAATTCCGAATCCAGTGGCAACAAGACCGCTCCGAATTACGGACGTGATGATGCTTGGATTGTTAAGGTAGACAGTTGGGGCAATAAACAATGGGATAAAGCCTATGGGGGAACTCGAACGGATATTGCATATCATACCCTATTAAGCCCGGATGGAGGCTACCTTTTAGGAGGGTGGTCTGATTCTACTCCCAGTGGCAACAAGACCGCTCCGAATTACGGTGGTGGTGACTTCTGGATCGTTAAGGTAGACAGTTGGGGCAACAAACTATGGGATAAAGCTTATGGAGGTACAAGTAATGAATCGGTTTTAAGCGCGTTACCCGGCTCAGATGGAGGCTACCTTTTAGGAGGGTTTTCTGATTCCCCCCCCGGTGGTAACAAAAACGCTCCGAATTACGGCAGGACTGACTCTTGGATCGTCAAGATAGACAGTTTGGGCAACGTACAATGGGACCAATCATATGGGGGAGATAAAGGTGATGTTCCTAATAGCGTCAAATCCAGCTCAGATGATGGCTACCTTTTAGGAGGGTTTTCTGATTCCGGACCCAGTGGCAACAAGACCGCTCCGTATTACGGCGGTAGTGACTTTTGGCTTGTAAAACTCGAAGGAAAAGCCCAGGAAATACAAGTGGTTTGGCCTTATGAAGATGATCGCCTCAATGATCCAATCCTACAAGATGACCGCTTTCTGGTCTGTGAAGTAAGGGTACGCAAAGCTGATGGCAGTACCTTGAACAAAGGCTTTACCAATGCCCGGGGCACCATAAAACTATATGGTGTAGCACCGGGAGATTACATCGAAGTAACCGGGGTAGAAGTATTAATGCCTGCCAAAGGAGGGGCTACTTTTTCTCAATTCAGTACCAGTCCATTGGAAATAGAGCTCTCTCCTAAATTCAAGACCATTCAACCTTAAACCCGCTAATTAAACTATAAAAAAATAGGCATATTATTCATCACAGCGCTCAGTCTGCTGGCTGGTAGCTGACAGATTTTGCCTTCGCAAAGACGAGGATAATATCATCTTTTCAAGTAAAATCATATAGCTCCTATTTTTTTCTACTAATACTAAAATATTTTTTCATTTTAATTTCAAAACCTATGTTAAAAATTCAATTATTTTTTCGCTTAATTTTATTCGTTAGCTGGTTAATTGCATCTTCTAGTTATGCACAAAACACAACACTGGAGTCACAAGATATTTTTACAATAGTAGGCAAGTTCGGCAATAGTCATTTCCCATTTGTTAATAATGCCAGTCATTATATTACTACACGCCAAAGTGGAGGTTTCCAGGGAAAAGTATATTTCCGCAACTATACAGGAAATGATACTGACTTCCTAAACCCTGCTTTCTATTCTCCTGCTTATTTAACTATTGATGGAACAACAGGGCAATTAGTGGTAGGAGAAAACTCTGGGTTGTTAACTATTCCTTCAGAGTACAAAATGGCTGTTGAAGGAAAAGTCTTAGCCGAAGAAGTAAAGGTACAAATTTCAGCTAACTGGCCCGATTTTGTTTTTGCAGATGATTATCCCTTAATGAAGCTTGATGAAGTGCATGATTATATTAAACAACACGGTCATTTACCCGGTATGCCATCTGCAGAAAAGGTAGCTCAAGATAAAGGTATTGAACTGGGTGAAATGAATGCCAAATTGCTAGAAAAAGTTGAAGAGTTAACACTCTATCAGATAGCACTATTAGAAGAGATGAAGATGCTTCGCAAAAAGATAAAAAAACTTGAACAACAAAAAAATTAATGTAATGCAACGAACATGAATTTTCATCATTCCAACTTCACAAAAAAGAATGATTAAAGTTTATGTGAGTTCCTGAATGGATTCAAATTTTTTGAACATTCAGAAATCAAAAAATTTTAAACAGATGAAAAAAGTCAACTATATTTTATTTATCGGTCTGCAACTGATACTTTCTACTACTATGCTGAACGCCCAGCTTTTAGCAGAAGGAGAGTCAATTGTTACTTGTGGTACTAGAAATGGGAGTGATTATGTGGTAGGAAAAATAGATATTCGCAATCGCTCAAGTGCACCTTTAGGAACAAATTGGTTAGCCTCCATGTATCACCACCCAGATTGGACCCGCAATCGCCTAGGCCATGTTTTTGGCATAGCCCTTACTAATTCAGGAGCTATTTTTGTAAGCGCCACAAATGTGTACTTACAACAAGCACTAGGCTCCTTAGGTGCCGGTGGTATATACAAATTAGACCAGGCTACCGGGGCGGTAGAAGATTTTAAAAGTTTGTCTCTTACTTCCGGTACCCTGGGAAACATGTGTTACGATGTTACAAATGATCAGTTATTTGTTTCCGGGTCGGTGGATAAAAAGATTTTTCGCTTAGATCCTAATGATGGTACCCTACTGAGCACCTATACTTCCACGAGTGGAAGTGGCCTACTTTTCGGGATAGGTATATTTGAAGAAAGGCTCTATTATGCAGTAGATAAAACTATCTATTCATTGGCCATATTAAATGATGGCAGTTTAGGCACTACTCCCATACAAGAGTTAGTACTGGTCTCTGGTTCTGGTGCTATATCTGATATCGCTTTTAGTGAGAACGGTTTTATGTTAGTAGCCCAAAGAGGCGGACCTCATACTAACTTCGCGTATAAATTCACAAGATCAGGTCAATCATGGGGTAGTCAGGAAACAGTATACATTGGAAACTTTCGAACTGGTCGCAATTCTGCCGGAGGGGTTGATTTTGGTTATGCCAGCTTTGATCCTGCCGGAGCAGGAGGAGCATTAGATGAGATGATGTGGCTCACAGGAAATGCTATTATGTGGCCAGGAGAGAACCCCGACGGTTCATCAGATAGGATATATGGCATGGTAGGCGTACCCATTACCGGAAATTCTGATACCCCCGGAGCTCCTGATTATAGAAAAACCAGAAACTACTATGTTGATTTTGATGCAAATGTATTAAATAATTCAAAGGGATATATAGGTGATGTGGAGGTATACCGACCTGTTTGTAGTACCGGCCTCACAGAAATACAAGTAGTTTGGCCTTATGAAGATGATCGCCTCAATGCTCCTGATTTGCAAGACGACCGCTTTCTGGTCTGTGAAGTAAGGATTCGCAAAACTGATG
>JBCDJE010000061.1:0-11845 GCA_038748185.1 Bacteroidota bacterium | reverse complement strand
TAAATCCAACAAATGCTGATAACTTTTATCCTCATCCAACAAATGATCTATCTTATAACTGAACATGATACCTAGGGTAAACTAGCTATTAATCATCAAATTTTAAACATATGAAAATACAACGAATTAACAATATGAGCCAAGCTATTTTATGCGTTTTGAATGAAACTATTTTTTCAATTATGTTTTATTTTTTATCAAAAACAATTTATCTGTTAGTAATGCCCATAACTTGGGTTTTTCTGCTATTATTTTTAGCACTTTTTATAAAAAGGAGCCAATTGAAAAATAGGTTTTTACTTGGTGCAATATCATTTTTATATTTATGTAGCTGCCCATTTTTTTCAGATTTCCTTATGAAAACCTGGGAAGTGCCTGCAATCTCTTTTAATAATTACTCAAAAAAATATGAGACAGGAATTGTGTTAGGTGGAGTAACAGATGTGCATAAACTTCCGAGAGATAGGGTATTTACAAAACAGGGTGCAGACCGTATATTGCACGCAGCGAGATTATATGATTTAGGTATTATAAAAAATATCTTAGTAAGTGGTGGTTCTTTTTCTAAAAATAGAGAAGTACCAAGTGAAGCTTACCAAATGAAAAAAGTATTGTTACAGTGTGGTATACCCGATTCCGTAATAATTGTTGAAGGTAACTCAAAAAATACAAGAGAAAATGCATTGGAAACCGCTAAGATTATTATCGATTTATACCCAAATAAGCAACATCTTTTAATTACTTCGGCATTTCACATGAGAAGAGCAGTAGGTTGTTTCCAAAAAGCAGGACTTACTGTTGACAGTTTTAGTACCGATTTCTATACAAGTGATGGCAATTTAGGAGTAAACCCAATAGAAAAAATCTACCCCACAGAAGAAGCATTTTATAAAACTTTTAAAGTTTTTAGAGAAGTATTAGGCTACCTGATTTACAATGCTTTAGGATATGCTAAATAACAATTATTTAGAAATATTAACTATACACAAGTATCTCATTTTCAAAAGATTACTTTTGGTTTTTTTGCTTTTGTACACAACATACCTTTAGTAGTAGTAATTATTTAGATTTTATTGGCTAATCTTGTTTAGATATAATGTTTCTAAGAAGCGGATAATTCCTTTGAAATTTTTTTACCTACTATCTTTACTTATAATAAGTACATTTTCAACGAATAGCTTGAAAGCCCAATGGAGTGTATCTTTTGGTCCTGGCATAGCTATTTACTCAGGAGATGTTGCTGGACCAACATTTAGCGATATTAGACCAGCGGGTAATATGGAATTATGGTATAAATTATCACCTTCCTTTTATCTCAAAGCTGGCGCTAGCATTTATAGAATTTTTGCTAAAGATATAATTCCCTCAAGAAACAGAACTTTTAGATCGGATCACCTAGAGCTTTATAGCGGTTTTGTATATACACCTTTTCCTGCTAAAAGGTTAATGCCATTTGCTAGTGCAGGTATTGGTATTACAAGCGTAAATCCTGCTTTTAGAGTGCCTACTGATGAGTTAGGTGGACATTGGTGGTGGATTTCGAGAAGATTAGGACCTGATGGTTCATCTATACCCTCTTTTGGAATGATTTTCCCAATAGGTGGAGGACTAAGGTATGTCATTAATTCCAGGATGGCATTTATTGTTGATGGTGCACTTAGGTTTACTAATACTGATATGCTTGATGGTGTTGGTACAGCGCAAGTAGTGGTAGCAAATTTAAGTCAAACAGGTATTAATTATTTTGAAGCAGTTAGGCCAAATGGGATCAATAGTGAAATTTTACAAAATGGTAATCCCAATTTAAAAGATGTATACGGTGTAGTTACCTTCAAGCTTCAGATTAATTTAGGAGGTTCTACTACAAAAGCAACTTCGTTTAAATCTAAGAGTGGAAATAAAAGAGGTTCTGCTTGCCCAACTTATAAATGAGTTTCAATTTAGTTTTTACTCAAATAAAAATTTATTTTTTATTTTCAAAAGAATTCATTCTAGATTTAGGATTTTTATAATCAGTAACATTTTTTTTGAAATTATCTTTCTATGGTTGAAAATATTAGAGCGAAAATTCTCGATGAATCGCAACTGAAAAAAATCAGACTTGAAAATAAAAATAAGAAAATTGTTTTTGCTACAGGTTGCTATGATATTCTACAATCGGGTCATGCTGTATTCTTTAATCAGTGCAAAAGTTTTGCTGATATATTGGTAGTAGGTGTTGGTAGAGATAAAATTATTGAACAACTAAAAGGTATTGGGCGGCCGGTTAATCCTGAAAATAATCGAATATTTTTAGTTGCAGCAATGGAAGATGTAGATTATGTTGCGCTTAACGGAGACACCCTTGACGAAGGGAAAATAGATTTCATGAATATCCTTAAAGCATTGCAACCTGATATATTTGTTATTAATGATGATGACTCAGGCATAGCGTTTAAAAAGGAATTATGCAGTAAGCTTTCTATCACACCAAAAACAGTTTCTAGAGTTGTGCCTGCTGAGTTAATACCAACTTCTACAACAAACATCATCAATAAAATCAATTATTCTTTTAGAGCTCCTCTACGTATTGATTTTGCTGGTGGATGGACAGACGTGCCCTACATTATGTATGGAAAAAAAGGATATGTTTCTAATGTGGCAATTAAACCCTTAATTGAATATAAAAGTGGAAGGTTTAATTTTTCAGGCTATCCTAGAGGTAGTGGGTTAAGTACTTCTACTGCCGCCAAATTGCTTGAAATGATTAGTTCAAAAAACTATAATGTTGAAAGTAAATCACTAGCGCATATAGGTGAAGATTTATTTAATCTTGAAAATAAAGAGTTACAATGGTTTATTGGCAGGCAAGACCAATATGCAGTAGTTTACGGTGGCTTTAATTGTTTTGAATTTGGAAAAGACTATGCTAAGCCAATTGGAGAGAAAGTGCCCATGGAGACACTTCAAAAATTTAGACACAAGCTTTTGCTAATCCATACCAGTATTTCTAGAAATGCGCAAACTGCTGTAGAGGAGGTATATAGAAATCATAAAACACCTGAAGGCATTGATGCCCTAGATAAACTGGCTAAATACGGTAGAACTTTCGCCGAGGCGCTTATTAGAGAAGATTTTGATGCTTGTGGAGAAATAATAAGTGCTAATTGGGAAGCACAAAAGCAATTAGCTCCAGCATGCTCAACTCCTGAATTAGATGAAATGTATGATTTTGCGTTGGAAAATGGTGCTAAAGGTGGTAAACTGTGTGGAGCAGGAGGAGGAGGGGCTTTTGTATTTTACTGTGAAGATCCTGTGAGTTTAAAAAATGCATTGAAAAAGCAATTTGTTAGTTGTTTTGAAATAGACTTCGATTTCGAATATAACGATATAAGAAAAATGAATAGGATATAATAAAAAAACTTTCCTACCTATATATGACCGTCCAAGGCTAAGCGCCCTGTCCCAAAGCGCATCTCGTCAAAGAACCATAGATCAAGTAGCTTTAGCTGGTTTTTTGTATTTTTTTTTGATATGCTTCCCTTTCCTCCTCTGATTTATTAGGATGATGTGGATGTCCTATTTTAAATTTTACTTTTGCGCCTGCGGAAATAGTTGCCCAGCCCGTTTTCTGTATAACTGATGCTCTTGGAATAGCTCGTCATGGTTCTCCTTTATCTTGGAGAAACCCTCTGAGGAAAGCCGTGCCTATAATCCTCTATGGTTATCCAGTAGAGAAGTTTACCCTTTGTGGTCTATTTTGAGCAGTCCACACAGTCTTGTTGACCTAAATAGCTACCACCACCCTGTCCCCTTGTCTTTTAGCAGCATATAAGAGAGTATTGAGGGTATCTTACCTGTTTTTGTGCCAAAAACAAAAAACAGTATCTAGATCTGTTAAGGAGCATAGGGGATGAAAGGCTTTTTAATCTTATCTCTAAATACTTGGAACTGCTGATTAGTAGTCTATTGCACTCGTATATATAAATATACCATCATTTATTTTGATATAAAATTAAAATACTGAACAAAAAAATCCCCCAAATAGTTGGGGGGAGAATATTACTTGTTTTTAAGTTTTAAGTTAAAAAATTAAGGAGCAGCTCCTACTTTTTTCATACCTTTCATTCTATAGATAATTCTATCTGAAAGTAGGTACATTACAGGAACTATAACCAAAGTAAGAAAAGTGGCGAAGACAAGCCCATAAATAACAGTCCAAGCCATAGGTCCCCACCAGTCTGCATTTTGACCACCGATATAAATATTAGGCTCAAAATAGGCAAACATGCCATAAAAATCTATATTGAAGCCTACGGCTAATGGTATTAGTCCTAATACTGTTGTAACAGCAGTTAATAATACGGGACGTAAACGCGCATAACCACCTTGTATCAAGCATTCAATAAAATCTGCTTTAGCCATATGTTCATTTTCTGCCAGACCCAGCTCCTGCCTTTTTCGTTCTCTAGTAAGGTCTATGTAGTCAATAAGTACAATGGCATTGTTAACCACAACTCCTGCTAAAGATATGATACCCACACCTGTCATAATTACAACAAACTGATCTCCGAAAAATGATAATCCAAGGAATACACCAATAAAACTAAAAATTACTGAAGCGATAATAATGAATGGTTTTATGACAGAGTTGAACTGGGAGACCAAAATCATGAAAATGGCACAAACTGCTATAAGTAACGCCCTTGAGAGAAAAGCAACTGATTCAGCCTGTTCTTCTTGCTCACCAGTAAACTTAAATTCATAATCTTCTGGCATATTATAATCTTCTAATAGTACCTTTATCTCCGCTACAATTTCGTTGGCATTATATCCTTCAATTACATTAGAACTCAAAGTAACCATTCTACTCAGGTCTTTGCGTTTTACAGAACCGTAAGTTGTACTGTATTCAAGTTCGGCAATCGATGAAACAGGTACTTGATGGAACTTCCCTTTATTATCTCTGTAAGTAAGCCTTTGCTCATACAAAGAAGCTACATCATAGCGATATTTGTCAGCTAGGCGAAGTTGAATAGGATAATCGTCTTCTCCATCTTTAAACTTTGAAACTTCCTTACCATAAATAGCAGTCCTCATTGTAGTAGCGAGCATTCCTGTAGATAGCCCATACCTTCTGGCTTTGGTTCTATCTATATTTACCAATAATTCTGGTTTACCAGTTTCTAATTCCAATTGTAAACCTTCAATTCCTTGAATGCCTGATTGATCTATTACATTTTTTAATTTCTCAGCTTCTTCAATAAGTGTAATATACTCTTCACCAGTTACCTCTATATTAATTGGTGCACCTACCGGTGGCCCCATATTCTCTTTATCAGTAGAAACTTTTATGCCTGGGATAGTGCGCATTGCCGCTCCTAACTCTTTAAAAATCTTAGTAGTACTAACTTCATTTCTATCTTCAAAATCTACAAAACCTACTGAAATTTTACTTTTGTGTGGCGTAACACCATTACCATTATCTCCCATCATCGCTTTTTGAGGATCACTTGTACCCTTTCCAATATTGGTTACGATAGATTTAACAACCCCTTCATAAGGTTTTAGTACATCAAAAACCTTCCTTTCCATTTCTTTGGTAATAATATTCGTTTGCTCTACATCGGTACCTAAAGGTGCCTCTGCATATACAAATACATAATTGGGTTCGGCATCGGGAAATAATACTATTTCTGGCTGGTTAGCAGCAAAAAATACTAAAGAGAAAATTAAAATAAATATAGTACATGTAAAAAATACAATAGGCTTTTTCCCAGAAAGATCAAAACGAAGTGTTTTCAAATACACACGCTCTAAAGCTGATAAAGCAGTATGTTGAAACCAATAGGATGCTGGTCTAAAAAACCAAGCATTTAGCAAGGTGATAACAGTTGCAAATATGAGTAAACTAAAAATAATTTTAGTTTCGAAAATGAAAAAACTAGGTATAGATAAGGTGATAAATATTAAAGCTAAAATTGTTAAGCGTTTTCTCTTATCGGGCTGTTGCGCTTTAGAATCATCTACTTTCATAAAAGAAGAGGCTACCACAGGATTAATCACCAAACCTACAAATAAAGAAGATGCCAATACAATGATGAGAGTAATAGGAAGTATTTTCATAAACTCACCAATCATTCCGCCCCAAAAAGCAAGTGGTAAAAATGCTGCTAGTGTTGTTAAAGTTGAACTTATAATAGCAACCGCTACTTCTCCTACTCCTTCTTTGGCAGCCCTTATATTTGTGTAGCCCTGTTCTTTTAATCTGTAAATATTTTCTATAATTACAATCGCATTGTCTACCAACATACCCAGTGCTAGAATTAAAGAAAATAGCACCATCATATTGATAGTATTTCCTGTAGTACCAAGGATAAGAAAAGCCATAAACATGGAAAGCGGAATTGCAATCCCTACAAATAATGCGTTTCTCAAACCCATAAAAAAGAGCAATACCAATACTACCAAGATCATCCCTGAAATAATGCTATTCACCAAGTTATCTAGCTGCATTTGCATTATATCAGCTTGATTGTTGGTAATCACAATACTCAAATTTTCAGGTAGGTATGAGCCTAGAGCGTCATCGAGCATTTCATTTATTTTCTGATCTGCATTAATCAAGTTCTCTCCATTTCTCTTCACAACTTGCAGTGAAATCACCGGATAATTGCCGTCTTTTAGAAATTCATTGGTTGCTAACCGTGCATAGCTATTTCTTTCTACATAAGTATCCTCGACCTCAGCTACATCTTTTAGATAAATAGTATTTTGATCTTCTGACTTAACTATAATACCTTCAATCTCTTTTACATCTTCAAACTCTGCTGTAACCCTTAAAGAGCGTCTAAAACCTTCTGTGAGAATATCTCCTCCCGACATTGAAATATTCTCATTAGCAATTGCTTTTTCGATGTCATCAAAAGTTACTTTTCTGGCATCCATCTTAAAAAGATCGGCGTTGATCTGAATTTCTCTGTCTACTGCACCACTTATTTCTACCTTTGATACTTCCTTCAATTCTTCCAACCTATCTTCTAACCATTCTGCATAATCGTTCAACTTGTCAATTTCAAAATCTCCTGAGATATTTATCACCATAATTGGTATTTCTGAAACATCTACTTCCTGTACAAGAGGATCATTATCTAAATCAGTTGGGAGCTCTTTTTTAGCTTTATCCACTGCATCTTTCACATCTTGAAGGGCTTTAGAAATATCTATATTTTCATTGAACTCTAAAATAATTGCCGAAAAGTCTTGTGCAGAAGTAGAATTCATCTTTTTCATCCCTTTAAGGGATTTCAGCTCTTTTTCAATTGGCCGTGTAATGAGGTTTTCTATATCGACTGGAGAGTTACCGGGATAAGGTGTATTGATATACACTGTGGGTATCACTACCTCGGGGAACTGCTCCTTTGGCATGGTATTATAAGCGAGAGTCCCAAATAACACCAGAATAAACATTAAAATGAATATACTAGTAGAATTATTGAGGGCTAAGCTGCTTAAGCCAAATTCCCTGGTTATATTTTTCTTTTCTTCTGCCATGATTTTAGCTAACTTTTTTAAAAAATATTTATCATGCGTTGGTTACATCTTTTACTTCCTCTCCATCAATTACCTCACTATAACCTGTTGTAATTACCATGTCTCCTTCTTTTAATCCTTCTTCAATTACAGTTCTTCCATTAAAAGTTCTACCTGTTTTTACAACTATTTTCTTTACCAAAGATTTACCATCTCTCTTTTCCATAATATACAAAAAAGAATCGCCTGAAGTACTTTTTTGAATAAGATTAGCAGGAACAGTAACAGCTCCTTCTTTTGTATAATCGTTAATTTTAACCATCGCCAAAGTATTTGGTTTTAGATAACCATCCTTATTGCGGGCATTCATGGTAATTTTAAAAGTTCTGTTTTGAGGATTGATAAACTGACCAACTGCCGCTACAGGTAATTCCATATTTTCTCCAACTGCAGTAAAAGATACTTCGACTTTATCCCCTTTTTTTACATTTTTCACATAGGTTTCAGATACATCGGCACTTATTTCTATGCTTGATAGATTTACTATTCTTGCTATGGGCGATTGCGGCGATGACATCTCACCAGTATTCATGAAGTACTCATCGAGTGTACCACTTATGGGTGCTTTTACATAAGCGTTTTCCAATTGCTCATTAAGTGCTTCCAAGTTTTTTTCTAGTGCATCCTTTTCATTTTTGGCTTGCAAGTACTGTACTTCTGAACCAATATTTTGATTCCACAGGTTTTCTTGTCGTTCAAAAATAGTTTTTGCAAGACTCAAACGAGTTTCCATTTCCTCAATATTAATTTTTAATAACTCGGCATCAATTACTGCAATCACTTGCCCTTTCTGTATATACGCCCCTTCTTCAAAATTTCTTTTGATAATTACGCCACTCACTTTCGGGTTTACCAAAACATTTTTATCGGATTTAACATCTCCAGGTACTTCAATAAAATGTTTAAAAGTTGCTTTTGATAGTTTCTCCCATTCTACCAGTCTCAAATCACGCGCTTTATTATCACCGGATTCATTAATTTCTAATTCAAGTGCCTTAATTTTTTCTTTCAGCGTAGCCATTTCTTCTTTATAAGATGCGATGAGTTTTTGCTTCTCTTCAAGAGATTCCGGGGCTTGAGCTTCACTGCTGCAACCTACAATAAATAGACTCACTACAGCTAAAAGTTTTAAAAATGAATATTTCATGATGAATGCTAATTTTCAGATTTATTTTTTTAATTTTTTCTATTCTTTATCGAGTTTTCCAATTGCTTTTAAATAATCTACTTTTGAAATAAGCGCATTATATAAAGCATTGTAATAGTTTGTTTGCGAATTGGTGAGCGCCGTTTCTGCATCTACTAGTTCGAAACTAGAGCCTACTCCTTGTTGAAATTTTGTATTAGAAATGCGGTAAATCTCATCGGCAAGTTCCATATTTTCTTGCTCGCTATCTAACACATTCATACTACTTTCTAAATTAATTATTGATTGGGAATATTCTGTTTCGATTAGGTTAGCTAATTGTTCAGCTGTATTTTCTGTTTTAATCAGAGAAAGGCGGGCTTGTTCTACTTGAAACCTTTTACGCATCCCATCAAAAATAGGGACACTTAGTCTAAATCCATAGTTTCCATAACTAAACCAATCACTTCCAATTCTTGCTAAATCGCCAAAAGAATTTGCTCCAGAGTTCGCACCTAGGCTAGTGAAGGCATATAATGATGGATAATAGCCTGACTGAAACCGCTTTATATTCAGTTTATCCAGTTCTTTCTGTGTTTCATTAATGGAGTAGTCAATCCGATTATTATAATCTAATTGCTGTTCTTCTATTTGTAATACATCTGATTGGATATCTGCCAAATTACCCTCAAGTTTGATTTCCTCACTTACTTTCATCCCCATCTGAAATTTTAAAATAATAATACTCAGATCGTTCATTTGCTTGAGATTCGTAAGCTGTGTTTTCGCATTATTCATATTAACACGAATTCTATCTACATCTATTTTTTCCGAAAATCCATTCTCATACATTGCCGTAGTTTGCCTAAAAAGGGTATCAAGTCTTAGGTAATTTTCTTCTGCCAATTCTAACCGCGCTTCGCTAATTAATGCACCGTAATAGGCTTTCATTATGGATTCTACTGTTTCTATTTGAGCACGTCTTAGATTCTTCTGTGCCATTTCTTTATAAGTTTTCGCTGCTTTTAAACCCAAAAAGAAAGTACCATCAAAAATAAGTTGATTAAGTGTGATATCTGCATTACCTGTAAATCGCACACCAAAAGGAGCTGCAATTAAAGAATCTGGATTCGCAGTTTCACCTAAAAATCTAGCAGGTAGTAGAACCAGTTGCAAATTATAGTTATCAATAACTCGTACTTCACCGTTTACCTGAGGCAGTCCATCTGCCCTTATTTCTTTTACGCTAGCTGCTGCTGACCGATTATCAATTACTGCATTTTTTACTGCCACAGCGTTTTTCAATGCATAATCGATACATGCTTCGAGCGAATAGGTATTCCCATTGTCTTGTGCAGATGCAATTTGTGATACTAACAGGCAAAAAAATAGTACTATTGCCTTAAAAAATGGGTTGTAATACATTGTAAATTTAGATTTTCTTTTTTTGACTTTCTTTATATGCTTGAATCCGTTTGTAGCCCTTTATGGTAGAAATTCCTAACATAAAATGTTCGGTAAATTGTAATTGAATTTCATATAAATCATATTTATGATGTGGAAAAACTTTCTGGTTAAATGCCAATTCAACCTGCTCCATTCTAAGTTTTGCCAAAATATCTAAATCAAAATCATCTCTAAAATAGCCTTCTTTTATTCCTCTTTTCATAGAGTGCATAAAGTTTGTTTTAAAACAAGTTTCCTTATGATTCATATATTCCTGCCATCCTTCAGGGTAATACTTTTCCAAATCAGCAAGTAGTGTAGGATTAAACCGCCGCATAAATTTTTTAAAATATTCTATTGTCATTATTAATTCATCCATTACGTCTACCGATGAATTAATAATCTCTTCCATAATTTGCTGTTCTTTCAACAGGATACTTTGTGTACAGGTCTTAACAATTTCATTCTTATCCTTAAAAAACTGGTAGATAGTCTTCTTAGAGATAGATAGCTCATTGGCTATATCATCCATTGTTACACTCCTGATACCGTACGTTATGAAAAGACTACTCGCTGCCTCAATAACTCGTTGTTGTGTGCCCAATATTCTGATTGTGAATTAACGACAACAAAACTATGGAAACTTATAAATGTTTCATAGTTTCCAACGCTAATTTATTCTCCTTTTTTCACGATTTTACATAAAAGGTTGTATTTGTACATTCATTGAAGAATATGGTGATAAATGAGCCGAAAATCTGATAGCTTTAAAACTGTAAAGGGCAGGCATAGTTTTTATAAATTATTATTGTCCATAAAACTCAATATTTTAAGGTATGAAGGAAATTAATTTTAAAAATTCGGTAGAATATCTCAATAAACTTAGGAGTACTTTTTATATAATGGTTGGCATACCACTCGTACTTTTTTTACTTATTTATTTAGTTTTCAGAGAAAATATGTACACTGCAATTTATCCAGAAATGCCTACAGCGATTATTAAAATATTAGCTGCCTTATTTGTAATTGCAGCGATTTTGTCATTCATCTATTATTTTAGAGAATTGCCTCAAGTGAGAAATAGAAAAACACTAAAAGAAAAGCTAGCACAATATTACAGATTATGTAATTATAAATTTGGAATGCTACTTATCATTTCAATGTTAAATTTAATATGCTACTTTTTAAGCGGGCATGTACTTTTAGCTGGAGTGTATATATTGCTACTCATTATGTTCGCTCTTAATAACCCTAGCTATTATAATGTAGTTGGCAATTTAAAATTGAGAAAAGAAGAAAGGGAAATAATGAAAAATAATAGCATTATTGCTTAAATATATATGGAAGTAAAACAAATTCTACGTGAATTAAGATTTTTAGGAATAGTATTGGCTATTTATTCTGTTGTAGGTTTAATGCTTATATTTTTTGTTGATGGTGCTAACACAGAACAGGTTATCCAACTAGGCATCGTCATAATCTTGGTAATTTACATTATCAGGATAATTTTTAACATAATGCGAAAACTCAAATAATAACAACGTGAATATTCGATCGAGTAAACGAAACAAACTTATCAGTCTGGTAAAAAATCATTACTTTTGAATAGTTGTATGTATTATCCATACCTAACCGCAACTAGCTACCTTATAAATTTTTTGTATTAAATAATTAAATCAACAGAAGATGAATAAATTTTTG
>JBCDJE010000060.1:0-11848 GCA_038748185.1 Bacteroidota bacterium | reverse complement strand
TTGTAAAAATTTAACACTCCCCCCTTTTCAAAAAGAATATTTTTTTAGCACTATAAAAAATTAATAAAAACCGCAAGTAAAATTCACAAATAAATTCTAATTTTCTATATTTGCAAGTTCAAAAAAAGCTTACACTTCAAATGGCATTCAGAAAAAACAAAAAAATCAACAATGACTTTACAAAAGTAACAATCAGTTTGGCCTCTCCGGAGTCAATTTTGGAGAGTTCTCACGGTGAAGTTACACAGCCTGAAACCATTAATTACAGGACATATAAACCTGAAATGGGAGGTCTTTTCTGTGAAAGAATATTTGGTCCTGTGAAAGACTGGGAATGTCACTGTGGAAAGTACAAGAGAATTCGTTACAAGGGTATTATTTGCGATAGATGCGGTGTAGAAGTAACAGAAAAAAAGGTACGTAGAGAAAGAATGGGGCACATCCAACTTGTAGTTCCGGTTGCTCATATATGGTACTTCCGTTCATTACCTAATAAAATTGGTTATTTACTAGGTTTACCCAGTAAAAAACTCGATCAGATAATTTATTACGAAAGATATGTGGTAATCCAAGCAGGAATAAAAGCCGATGATGGCGTAAATTACTTAGATTACCTCACGGAAGACGAATATCTAGATATTTTAGATAAACTACCTAGAGAAAACCAGCAGTTGGATGACGATAACCCTGATAAGTTTATCGCAAAAATGGGAGCAGAAGCACTTGAAATGTTATTGAGTAGGCTAAACTTAGATGAGCTATCCTATTCGTTAAGAGATAGTGCTGCCAATGATACTTCTCAACAAAGAAAAGCAGAAGCATTAAAAAGACTGAAAGTAGTAGAGGCTTTGAGGGAAGCTAGGGAAAGGATAGAAAATAGACCTGAGTGGATGATTATTAAAATGGTACCGGTAAGTCCACCGGAGTTACGTCCACTCGTACCGCTTGATGGTGGTAGATTTGCTACTTCTGATCTTAATGACCTTTATAGAAGGGTGATTATTAGAAACAATCGCTTAAAGAGATTAATAGATATTAAAGCTCCTGAAGTAATTCTTAGGAATGAAAAACGGATGTTACAAGAAGCGGTTGATTCACTTTTTGATAACTCACGTAAAGTGAATGCAGTAAGAGCAGATGGTAATCGCCCTTTAAAATCTTTAAGTGATATGCTTAAAGGAAAGCAAGGTCGTTTCCGCCAAAACTTATTAGGTAAAAGGGTTGATTATTCAGGTAGATCTGTAATTGTAGTTGGGCCTGAATTAAAGCTTCATGAGTGTGGTTTGCCAAAAAATATGGCTGCTGAGTTATTTAAGCCTTTCATCATTAGAAAGCTTATTGAAAGAGGAATAGTAAAAACTGTAAAATCTGCAAAGAAAATTGTAGATCGCAAAGATCCTGTAATTTGGGATATTCTCGAAAATGTTTTGAAAGGACATCCTGTTCTCCTAAACCGTGCACCAACTTTGCACAGGTTAGGTAT
Organism: Bacteroidota bacterium; assembly: GCA_038748185.1. Lineage (GTDB taxonomy): Bacteria > Bacteroidota > Bacteroidia > Cytophagales > Flammeovirgaceae > Chondrinema. Next base: position 10,365 of record JBCDJE010000060.1, on the reverse strand, counting down.
TCAGTCATTCCAACCAAAACTTATTGAGGGTAAAGCAATACAGCTTCACCCATTGGTATGTACTGCATTTAATGCTGACTTTGATGGTGACCAAATGGCGGTACACGTACCCTTAGGACATGAAGCAGTACTTGAAGCTTCTTTATTGATGCTGGCATCGCATAATATTCTAAACCCTGCGAATGGTAATCCTATTACTGTACCATCTCAAGATATGGTATTGGGTCTTTATTACCTGACAAAAGGCAGAAAGTCTACCAAACAACATACAGTAAGTGGAGAAGGGATGACATTCTTTGGTCCTACTGAGGTAATTATTTGTTTAAATGAAGGAAAAATTTCTCCTCATGCAAATATTAAAGTAAGAACTAAAGTAAGAGATGATAAAACAGGTGAGTTACACTCGAAAATAGTGGAAACTGTAGCAGGTAGAGTTTTATTCAATGAGGTAGTGCCTGAAGAAGTAGGTTATGTAAATGAACTACTCACCAAGAAAGAACTACAAAAAATTATCGCTCGAGTATTCAAAATAGTTGGGATGGCTAAAACTGCTAAGTTCCTTGATGATATCAAAGAACTCGGTTTCCGTTCAGCATATCTTGGAGGTCTTTCATTTGGACTAGACGATATTGTAATTCCCGATCAGAAAATCGAAATGATTGAAGAGGCGAAAAGTGGTGTTGATCTAGTTTGGAATAACTACCAAATGGGCCTCATTACCGATAATGAGCGATACAACCAAGTAATTGATATTTGGACTAAGATTAATAATAAGCTTACCTCTACTCTCATGAAAAAAATGGAAACCGATAACCAAGGTTTTAACTCCATTTATATGATGATGCACTCGGGTGCAAGGGGATCAAGAGAACAAATCAGGCAGTTAGGAGGTATGAGAGGCTTGATGGCTAAACCACAAAAGAACTTACAGGGTTCTGTTGGTGAGATTATTGAAAACCCTATTCTATCGAACTTTAAAGAAGGCTTAGATGTGCTTGAGTACTTTATATCAACACACGGTGCACGTAAGGGACTTGCCGATACTGCTCTGAAAACAGCTGATGCGGGTTATCTTACCAGAAGGTTAGTTGACGTTGCGCAAGATGTTGTTGTTGTTGAGCATGATTGTGGTACATTAAGAGGTATAACAGTTGAAGCGCTAAAAGATAACGAGGATATTATTGAGCCTTTAAAAGAAAGGATTGTAGGTAGAGTAAGTGTGCACGATGTATACGATCCTCTGACTGATGAACTAATCATATCGTCAGGTAGTGAAGTTACGGAAGAAATTGCTCATAGAATAGATGATGATACTTCTATTGAGGCAGTTGAGATCAGATCAGTTCTTACTTGTGAAAGTAGAAACGGTGTTTGCGCACTTTGTTATGGTAGAAACTTATCGACTGGTAAACTTGTACACCACGGAGAAGCAATTGGTGTAATTGCAGCACAATCTATAGGTGAGCCAGGAACACAGTTAACATTAAGAACTTTCCACGTAGGTGGTACTGCATCTAATATTGAAGTGGATGCTTCTGTAAGAGCTAAGTTTAATGGTGTTGTTGAGTTTGAAGAGTTGAAGGCAATTCCTTCTAAATCTCCTGATGGAGAAGAGTTGGATGTAGTTATGTCAAGAACTTGTGAGGCTAGAATAATTGATCCTGAAACGAAGCGAGTACTTATCTCTAATCACATTCCTTACGGTGCTTATTTGAAAACATCTGATGGTAAAAAGGTGAAAAAAGGTGATGTAATTTGCTATTGGGATCCATTTAATGCAGTAATCCTTTCTCAATTTAATGGAGTAATTGAATTTGAATCGATTGAAGAAGGCATTACTTATAAAGAGGAGTTTGACGAGCAAACTAGCCACAGGGAAAAAGTTATTATAGAAACAAAGGATAAAACTAAAAATCCTACGATTCATATAATATCTGATTCCGGAGAGAAAGTGAGTAGTAATATCCCAGTAGATGCTCACCTTTCTGTTGATGATGGGCAAAAAGTGAAAGCCGGACAAATTCTGGTGAAAATTCCTCGTGCAATAAGTAAAAATAGAGATATCACTGGTGGTTTACCTAGAGTTACCGAATTGTTTGAAGCTAGAAACCCTTCAAATCCTGCAGTAGTAAGTGAGATTGACGGTGTTATTTCTTATGGTAGCATCAAACGTGGAAATAGAGAAATTTTTGTTGAGTCAAAAGACGGTGTTAGAAAAAGATACTTGGTAAATCTTTCAAAACACATCCTTGTACAAGAAAACGATTTTGTGCGAGCTGGTACACCACTATCAGATGGTGCTATTACTCCTTCAGATATTTTAGCGATAAATGGGCCAACAGCAGTGCAAGAATATCTTGTAAACGAAATTCAAGATGTTTATAGACTTCAAGGTGTGGGAATAAATGATAAGCACATAGAGGTGATCGTTCGCCAAATGATGCAGAAAGTTCAAATTGTTGACAGTGGTGATACCATGTTTCTTCCTAATCAGAATGTTGACAAGTTTGAATTTATGGAAGCCAATGATAATATTCTTGATAAGAAAGTAGTTGTTGATGCTGGTGAGTCAGGTGTAATGAAACCAGGTATGATAGTTTCTGCCAGAAAGCTTAGAGATGAAAATTCAAGCTTGAGACGTAGGGATTTAAAACTTGTAAAAGTAAGAGATGCCCAACCTGCAGTATCAAGACCAAACCTTCAAGGTATTACACAAGCATCTCTTGATACTAAGAGCTTTATCTCTGCTGCTTCATTCCAAGAAACTACTAAAGTGCTTAGTGAGGCTTCTATTAGAGGAAAAATGGATGCATTGAATGGATTGAAAGAGAATGTAATTGTTGGTCACCTAATTCCTGCAGGTACTGGTGTTAGGAAATTCCAGAAAATAAAAGTGGGTTCTCAGGAAGAATACGATTCACTTATAGCTTCTAGACAAGCTTTTAGGTCTAGACAAATACAGGATCAAGATTAAAGAATAAACTATTTGAAGTGTAAAAGCCTAACCGATTTCGGTTGGGCTTTTATTTTATCAAAGAAGCTGTATAATATTGAAAGCTGATAATTTTTTTTATTACATACAATAAATAAATAATCTAAAAAAGAAAAATAATTTTCATTGCTGTATTGTATGACCTAACGATAATATCTATTCACTACTCTTAATAAATAGAAATATTCAATGATCGAATTTACTTATTTTTATTTATGCTTTTTGATTAAATTTGAAGGTTAATAATTAAAAAAAGCTATTGCTTGTATATGCATTTCCATTTAGATAAGATACCAAATAGAAGTTTGAAGCCAAGAAATGATGGTTTTACTATGGTAATGGATAAAGGTATTTCTTTGAGAGAAGCCGAAGATCTTGTAGAAACTTCAGGAGAGTTTATAGACATTATAAAATTAGGATGGGCTACTTCCTTCGTCTATGCAAAATTAAGTGAGAAATTAAGAATATATAGTGCTGCGAATATCCCTGTTTATTTCGGGGGAACATTATTTGAAGCATTTATTGCCAGAAATCAGTTCGATGATTTCAGAAAGCTACTTGATAAATACAATATGGCTTATACTGAAGTTTCTGACGGTTCAATTGAAATGGAACATGATGAAAAGTGCAATTATATTAATTTACTATCTGAACAAGTAACTGTACTATCAGAAGTCGGTTCTAAAGATGCAGAAAAAATAATTCCACCTTATAAATGGATTGAGCTTATGGAAAAGGAAATGGATGCCGGCGCTTGGAAGGTAATAGGAGAGGCAAGAGAAGGAGGAAATGTTGGCTTATTTAGGGCTTCCGGAGAGGTGAGGTCAGGTTTAGTACAGGAAATTCTTACTAAGATACCTTGTGAAAAAATAATTTGGGAAGCACCAATAAAAGAGCAGCAAGTTTTCTTTGTAAAACTATTAGGTGCGAATGTTAACCTTGGGAATATTGCCCCTAACGAAGTAATACCATTAGAAACTATAAGGTTAGGACTTCGTGGAGATACTTTCGATCATTTTCTCTGAATATAAGTGTAAGGGTTTCTAACTTGAAACCCTTTACTCATTATAGTAAATAGTATTTTTACTGAGCTGTTGCTGCAGCAATATCAAAAGAAAAACCTAAATTTTCCCACATAAAATTTACTTTATCGTTAATAGCAAAGTTCATTCTCTCATGAGTAGTATCTAAGTTTTCTGTTTTTACAGTAAATCGGATTACATCTTCAGCTTCATTGTAATCATAGGCGCCCCACTGATCCCAAACTTTATTTAAGATCACAGTCCATTCGCCTTCGTTAGGAATTGTAAAAAATCCGTACTTGCCTGCTGGTATATTCTGTTCCGTAATACTTACGTCTTTGTTGAACTCTATCCATGTAGCTTCGTTTGCTCCAATTCTCCAAACTTCACCATAGGGCACTAAGGAACCCCATATATCTCGCTCTTTCACACCTGGCGATCCATATTGCATATTAACTTGTACACCAGCAATTTCCCCCGATACTTTTTTTAAAGGACTGGGAATTTCTTCTTTGGGTGTCTCTTTTTGTGCTACAACTTCGGTTGCAGTAGTATCACTTTCTATACTTGCGGTGGTTTCGCCTGTTTTAGCACAAGCTGCAAAAAGTAAAACTAAACTAAATAATAATAAGTGAATGATATTTTGTATTCCTTTCATAAAAAATGATCTTAACTTTTAACTAAATACTATTTATTTCTTAAAATTCTCCATATATGCTAGTGCTTTCTCTGCTACATTATCTGGCGTATATCCAAATTTTTCATCGAGTATTTTATAAGGAGCTGAGTACCCAAAATGATCAAGACCGATTACCTCTCCTGTAGGACCTACTAAGCCTCTTAATGTTACAGGAAGTCCTGCCGTTAGCCCCAGTACTGGTTTCCCTAGTGGTATAACCTCATTTTGATAAGCTTTACTCTGGCTTCTGAAAAGCCCTTCAGATGGTGCTGAAACGACTTGTACTTTGAGCTTGTGTTCATTTCTAAGAATATTTGCTCCGTCTACCATAGTAGCTACTTCAGATCCACTTGCAACAAAAATAATATCGGGTTCTTCTTCGGTTGTTTCAACAATATAAGCTCCTTTAATTGCTTCATCAGCAGCATCAATCCTACTTTTACTTGTAGCAGGTAAGTTATTGATATTTTGTCTTGAAAGAATCAGTGCTGTTGGGGTGTTGGTATTCTCCATTGCTATTTTCCATGCTGAAGAAGTTTCTGGAGCATCAGCTGGTCTTAACACCAAGAAACTATTTTCACCTGAATGATTTTTTAGCTGTTCTAGTAGACGTATCTGTGCTTCTTGTTCTACGGGCTGATGGGTAGGACCATCTTCCCCAACTCTAAAAGCATCATGTGTCCACACATATTTAACAGGTAGTTCCATTAGTGCTGCTAATCTTACAGCTGGTTTCATATAATCTGAAAATACAAAGAAAGTTCCTACAACAGGAATTACTCCTCCATGAATAGCCATACCATTGGCTATAGCGGCCATAGTTAATTCAGACACTCCAGCTTGAAAAAATGCACCCGAAAAATCTCCTTTTTTGAAAGAAGTGGTTTTTTTAAGAAAACCATCAGTTTTGTCGCTATTAGAAAGATCCGCAGAAGCAACAATCATATTTTCAACATTTTCAGCAAAATATGACAGTACTGCCGAAGATGCAGCTCTTGTAGCAATATTTTCCTTTTGGGTAATACTTTTATAGTCTATTTCAGGAGCTTTTCCCGATAGGAAACCAGTTAGTTTTGTGCGCAATGTTGGGTTATCTTCTCCCCACTTAGCTTCATTAGCTTTTTTTTCAGCTACAATTTTTTTGTTTTTCTCAATTACTTCTTGGTAATATGCTGCCACTTCAGGAAAAATTTGGAAAGGATTTTCTGGGTTACCACCAAGATTCTGGATACTTTTTTCTAAAGATGCACCAGCAGCACCTAGTGGTTGCCCATGTGTTGAAACTTTCCTCTCAAAAGAATCACCTGCATCTGTAACTGCTCCTTTGCCCATAACAGTCTTTCCAATAATTAATGAAGGCTTGTCTGTTATAGCAATACTCTTTCTAAGTGCAGCACGAATTGCATTAGCATCATTACCATCGATAGTGATAGTATGCCATCCCCAAGCTTCATATTTTGCTGCAGTATCCTCATTTTCAACATCTTTAGTTTCAGAAGAGAGTTGAATATCGTTAGAGTCAAAAAACATGGTTAAGTTACCTAGACCAAGAAAGCCTGCTGTTCTTCCTGCACCTTGCGAAATTTCTTCCTGAATGCCACCGTCAGAGATATAAGCATAAGTTTTATGTGCCATCCACTCTCCAAAGCGATGGACTAAAAAACGTTCGGTAATTGCGGCGCCTACAGCAAATGTATGTCCCTGCCCTAATGGACCTGAGGTATTTTCTACCATCCTGCTAAAGTCTTTCTCCGGATGACCTGGTGTTGGGCTACCCCATTGCCTAAAGTTTTGTAAGTCATCCATACTGTATTTATGGAGTAGAGAAAGTGTTGAGTAGAGCATTGGAGACATATGACCTGGATCAAGAAAAAAACGATCTCTAAATGCCCATTCAGGGTTTTCCGGATCAAACACTAAAAATTCTGAAAAAAGTATATTGATAAAATCAGCGCCGCCCATAGCACCACCCGGATGCCCCGATTTTGCCTTTTCTACCATAGCCGCCGAAAGTATTCTTATATTATCTGCTGCTTTGTTAACTATTGTATTATCCATAAATATCAAGAGATGATTGAGGCTAAAAAAAATATCATTTAAGGGATTGCTAAGATAGTTAGACCTTATCAAAATCCACACTTGGTTCGATACTATTCAAGAAAAAAAGAAATAATAAATAAAAAAAGTACTATAACAACAAAACTCTAAATTCAACACGTCTATTTTTTTTCCTACCTTGAGGTAAATCATTATTAGCAATGGGTACTTCTTCTCCAAACCCTTTTGTTGCTAACCGCTCTTTTGCTATGTTTTTCTCGATAAGATAAGTAGCTACTGCTTTTGCTCTTTTTAATGAAAGCGCTTTATTTTTCTCAGGATCACCTTCGTTTGAAGTATGACCAGAAATTTCAATTTTAATATTTTTATTTTCATTAAGGAACTTAGCAAGTTTATTTAGCTTAGAAAGAGATGAGGATAAGATAATTGCGCTAGACTGTTGAAATTGCACATAACCTATTTCAAGTAAATCTCCTATTTTTACGGGTTGCATAAAAAGAGTGTCCTGAAATCCTATTTTATTTATATTGAGTAAATAAGTTTTATCGTGATAACCTGCTGAAGTAATTAGTAGTTGATAAGTATCAGACTCGTTAGCAAAAAATCTGAAATCTCCTTCATCTTGGTAAGTTTCAAATTTCCCTATTTTTTCTCTTTTGCTTCGGTTAAAAATAAAAACATTTGCATTTAATAAAGCTCCTGAAGTACTGTCTTTCACAATACCTTGAAACTTACCAGTTTCTTTTTCTAAAAGAACTATACCTGGTCTACAAGGCTTTCCGTTGCTACTACTATAACCACTCCAATTACCTTTAAGCTGAAAACCGGTTTTTGCTAACGTATGCGAAAGAGATAATTTTTTGATACACCATCCAACTGCATCATTTAAATCAGTTCCTTCGAGAAACTCATCCTCTGTTATGTAAATGCTATCAGCCAAAATTTTACCTGAGAAATGCATTTTGGCATAAATACTTAAAAACTCTGAGGCTTCTATATAGGCAGTGCCATAAATGCTATCATTCAACTGTTCAATATGCAATTGGTAAGGAGAATCGGTAAAAGAGCCCATTATGTGTTGCCTTAATAATCCTTTCCAGGTACCACTCAAATCAATTTGCCCACTAGCAGTTTGGTTTAAAAGAAAATAAATGAAGAAGAAAAAATGATATTTAAGTAACAAAGCCAATTAACTTTTAGAGTTTTACTCTTTCTTATTATTTGGTGATTATTGTGTTTTTATTCCTTTCCAGTAATCCTATCAAAATAAGCAAGTAAGTAAGCTTTATCTGGTTTAAAGGTATACTCTTCTTGTGTAAATGTAAGTTTATCATTTCCTTCATCAGTCATGTGGTATTCAAAAACAAACTCTCCAGCAGAGTTATCTTGCCAACCATTAAACTGCCCAAACCTCAAATCTTTTATAATAAGTTTTCTATCATTTAGTCTTTCAACTGTGTAAAACCCTTTTGTTATGTCTAGTAAACGGGCTAACTTGGGTTGATTCGCATATTTATCTAACAAATGATGATCAGCCTTTTGGAATGTGAAATTTATGTTTTCAGCTCTATCAAATAAGGAATAATAAGCAAAATAGTAGCCTTCGTCGGTTTTTACAGTTATTGACCAAAGAATGATGTTTAGTGGTGTTGCTTTATTAATAAAATCTGTATATTGAATCCCCTCTCTTGCAAGTGCATTTTGGAAAACTTTTTCGGCGACTTGTTGATTTACAAGAGATATAAACAGATAAACACTGCTGATAGTTAGCCCTAAGTTATTGAGTAGTCTTCTTCTAGGACGATCTTTTTTTAAGGCTGCTGCTGAAATTAGAAATATTAAAAAAGGGACTGTATAGAAGGGATCAATTACAAAAATATTATAAAGAGCAAAGCCATAAGTACTAAAGGGATATAGAAGTTGCGTACCCCAAGTGGTAAAAGTATCTAGCAAAGCATGGGTAGCAAAACCCAAAAAATATAGCCAAAACCAGTCTTTATAGTTTGCTTTAGATTTTGGGAAAACTTTTATCATTAACCATGCAAACAGTGGAGCAAATATTACCGCAAAAAGAAAAGAGTGGGTAAATGCTCTATGATTACTGAGATATTGCACTAAGTCTTGAAATGGAGAAAGCATAACATCTAAATCAGGGATAGTGCCTGCTATTGCTCCCCAAATCATAGCTTTGTTTCCTATCTTTTTTCCACAAACTGCTTCACCTACTGAAGCGCCCAAAACAATTTGTGTGAGAGAATCCATAAAAATTGAAAATACTATAAAAAATTAAAGAATAGAATAGCTTAAAAACCAATTAGTAGGGTTTTAGTTGCAAAATTCACGCTTTAATTCTGCAGCTTGTTGGTATTGCTTATTTTCTGCTTTATCTAAAGCATTGCAGGCTTTTTCTTTATTACCTAATGAGTATTCACACTCTGCCTTTAGATAATATATTTCTCCTTTATCTTCTCTTAAAAAAGATGCCCAATTACAATCTTTAATAGCCTCCTTATAATTCCCTAATTCCTTTTGTATTTTAGCCCTGTGGTAAAAAATATCAAAATGAACATAAGATAAACTAGAAGGTTCAAGTATCATAGGATAGGCTTTTCCGTAGCGTTGTTCATAATACTTAATAGCCATTTTTTTTGCATAACTTATGTACTTTTCCGCTTCTACAAAATCTTGTTTACCATTAGTTAAAATTTTACCGATTTCACACCAGGCTTGTAAATCATTAGGACTTTTCTCAATGATTATTTTTAAACGTTCTACTGCTTCATCATATCTTTGTTGTTCAGCAAAACAGGTGGCTACTTTAAATTCAAAGTCTTTTTGTAAATACTTATCAAAGTCTTGTAATACAAGATAATATTCTAAGGCTTTTTCATATTGCTTTTCTTTATATGCTTTTTCGGCTTTTTGGTTTAATGACAATAGTAACCTTTCTCTCAATTCACGGGTCTCTGTTCGAACTGGCCAACCTGAAATGAGTCTATCTACTTCTTTAAAAGCTGCTCTATAATCTTCTTTGTCATAATAACTCTCAACAATTGCCATTCTTGAAGAAATTTGTGCTTCAATTTCTTCTTGCTTTCTGTGCTCAATGTAAGAGGAGATAAAAGCATATACTCCAACAATCACCAATATACCAACAATGAGTATAGTACCAATGGTATAACTTTCACGGGCTACTTTCCTTCTTTCCTCGGCATAAGAAGTGGCATTGTATGCAGCACGCCTTTTTCTTTCTTCATAAGTTGCCTGACGATAGGTACTAGAGTATTTATTGTTATGGTCGGTATAAGTAGTAGTATTTTGAAACTGGTGATAATGTCTTAATAAGTCGTATTGAGCTCTTTTCTGAACATCAGATAGGATTTGATAAGCATTATTTACTTTCTTAAATGACTCTTCAGCAGCATTGTTATCAGGGTTTTTATCAGGGTGATATTTTATTGCTAGCTTTTTATAAGCTTTTTTAATTTCTTCTGTCCCAGCAGCTTCAGATACACCTAAAATATTATAGAGGTTTTCCATAGAACTAAATTTACATTGAGGTTGCTAAGTGTATTGCCTAAATAATTATCAAAATCATATTGTCTGGAAATACA
>JBCDJE010000059.1:0-11859 GCA_038748185.1 Bacteroidota bacterium | reverse complement strand
GCCGACCAAAAGGTCGGCTCAATAAATAATATGAAATTAGGAAAAGTATTAATTACCTAGCGTAATCTCTAATGCTAAGCCTCTTAATTCATGAACCAATACATTAAACGATTCAGGAATATTAGGTTTAGGCATGTTTTCTCCTTTTACTATTGCTTCGTAAGCTTTTGCTCTACCAATAACATCATCTGATTTAATGGTGAGAATCTCTTGCAAGACATTTGCTGCACCAAAAGCTTCCAATGCCCAAACTTCCATCTCTCCAAAACGTTGACCACCAAATTGTGCTTTACCACCTAATGGCTGTTGTGTAATAAGAGAATAAGGACCAATAGAACGAGCGTGCATTTTATCATCAACTAGGTGACCTAGTTTAAGCATGTAAATCACACCAACTGTTACCGGCTGATCGAATCTTTTTCCACTTAAACCGTCGAATAGATGTACACGACCGAAATCAGGAAGTTTTGCTTCTTTAAGCTCGGCCTCTACCTCAGATTCACTAGCACCATCGAAGATTGGAGTAGCATACTTTCTACCAAGCTTTAAGCCTGCCCAACCCAGTATAGTCTCATAGATTTGTCCTATGTTCATCCTAGAAGGTACACCCAGTGGGTTCAATACAATATCCATTTGCGTTCCATCTTCCAAGAAAGGCATGTCTTCAACAGGAACAATTTTAGCTACAACACCTTTATTTCCGTGTCGACCTGCCATTTTGTCGCCAACTTTCAATTTACGTTTCTTAGCGATATAAACTTTAGCCAGTCTTACAATTCCTGCAGGTAATTCATCTCCAACTTCTAATGTGAAACGATCACGTTTGAATTTACCAATGATTTCATTTCTTCGGTTATTGAAATTTTTAACCATTTCAACAACTAGCTGATTGGTATTTTCTTCGTCAGTCCAATTATCGAGAATAAGGTCAGAAACAAGGTTCACTTCCTCAGGAACAGCGTAAGTACTTTCATCTTTATAAGGGTTCTCATCTGGGAATAAATTCTCTTTGATATTCATATCAGAGAATTTTACACCTTTACTCATAATTTCATGCCCAAATTTATGCTTAATCCCTGTTGATATTTTTCCTTCGAGCAGCGTTATGAGTTTTCTTGTAAGTTTATCGCTCATTTGAGTTAAATCGCGACTAAACCTATTTTTAAGCATTTCAACTTCTTTCTTAGATTTGGCTCTTTGGTCTTTATCTTTTTTAGGCCTAGAGAAAAGTTTTGTGTCAATTACTACTCCTCTCAAAGAAGCTGATGCTCTCAGAGAAGCATCTTTTACATCTCCTGCTTTATCACCAAAAATCGCCCTAAGTAACTTTTCTTCCGGCGTAGGGTCACTTTCACCTTTAGGAGTGATCTTGCCAATAAGAATATCTCCTTCTTTAATTTCAGCTCCAATCCTAACAATACCGTCTTCGTCTAAGTTTTTCACGGCCTCTTCACTCACATTCGGGATTTCAGGGGTTAGTTCTTCTTCTCCTCTTTTTGTATCTCTTACTTCAAGCTCATACTCATCAATATGAATAGATGTAAAAATATCATCTCTAACAATCTTTTCTGAGATAACAATAGCATCTTCAAAGTTGTATCCTTGCCAGGGCATGAATGCAACTAAGAGGTTACGTCCTAAAGCCAATTCTCCATTGTGTGTAGCATAACCATCACAAAGAACCTGACCCTTCTTCACTTTATCTCCCCTTTTTACTAGTGGGCGTAAATTGATACAAGTGTCTTGGTTCGTTCTTCTAAACTTACCTAAGCTGTGTTCTACTATATCATCATCGAAACTAACTAAGCGCTCTTTTTCATTTAAATCGTACCTAATCTTAATTTTAGTAGCATCAACAAAGTCTACCACACCATCAGCCTCAGCAGTAATGAGTGTTCTTGAATCTTCTGCTACTCTTTTCTCAAGACCCGTACCTACTATTGGTGCGTCCGGTCTCAGCAATGGTACTGCTTGACGCTGCATGTTAGAACCCATTAATGCTCGGTTTGCATCATCGTGCTCTAAAAATGGAATTAATGAAGCAGCAACAGAAACAATTTGATTAGGAGCTACATCCATATAGGAGATTTTGTTGGGCTCTTCTACCGGAAAATCTCCTTCAAATCTTGCCTTCACCTTATCGTTTACAAATTGACCTTCTTCGGTGATAGGTGCGTTAGCTTGTGCAATATTGTGGGTGTCTTCTTCTTCAGCACTTAAATATTCAACAGTATTTCCTAGATCAACCACACCATCTTTTACCTTCCTGTAAGGGGTTTCAATAAAACCCATTGCATTTACTTTTGCGTAAACACAAAGTGATGAAATCAAGCCAATATTTGGCCCTTCAGGGGTTTCAATCGTACATAATCTTCCGTAGTGCGTGTAGTGTACATCTCGCACTTCAAAACCTGCTCTTTCCCTTGATAGACCACCCGGACCTAAAGCCGATACCCTTCTTTTGTGTGTAATCTCAGCCAAAGGATTGGTCTGATCCATAAATTGAGAAAGCTGGTTGGTACCAAAAAACGAGTTGATCACAGAAGAAAGCGTACGAGCGTTAATCAAATCAACTGGTTTGAAGTCTTCATTATCACGTACATTCATTCTTTCTTTAATAGTACGTGCCATACGGGCGAGACCAACACCAAATTGTGCATATAACTGCTCGCCAACAGTTCTTACCCTTCTGTTACTCAAGTGGTCAATATCATCGACCACAGCTTTTGAATTAATAAGGGTAATGAGATATTTTACAATACTAATGATATCTACCTTAGTAAGTACTTTCGTATCAATATCAGTATCAGAGGCTAATTTTTTATTAATCCTATATCTTCCAACTTCACCTAAGTCATATCTTTTATCGCTAAAGAACAGATTTTGAATAATATCACGAGCGGTTTGCTCATCAGGCGCTTCAGTATTTCTTAATTGCCTGTAGATTTGCTCTACCGCTTCTTTCTCAGAGTTAGAGTTGTCTTTCTGAAGCGTATTATAAATAATAGTATAATCGGCAATATTAATATCTGCTCTGTGGAGGATGATACTTTTTACACCTGAATCAACTATAGTATCGATATCTTCCTGCTCAATTACAGAATCCCTTTCCATCACCACTTCATTCCTATCAATAGAAACTACTTCTCCGGTATCTTCATCAACAAAATCTTCTGTCCAAGTTTTAAGTACCCTTGCGGCTAATTTTCTCCCTACAACTTTTTTTAGTGATGCGCTTGTTGCATCTACCTCTTCTGATAAACCAAAAAGATCTAGTATATCTTTATCAGTTCCCCATCCAATTGACCTGAGCAAAGTAGTTACAGGAAATTTCTTTTTCCTGTCTATGTAAGCATACATTACATTGTTTACATCAGTAGCAAATTCGATCCAAGAACCTTTAAAAGGTATAACCCTTGCAGAATACAATTTGGTACCATTGGTATGCTTGCTTTGTGCAAAAAATACACCTGGAGATCTGTGCAACTGAGAAACAATTACCCTTTCAGCACCATTAATCACGAAAGAGCTTCTTCTTGTCATATAAGGGATGTTTCCCAGAAAAACTTCTTGCTCAATGGTTTCAAACTCTTCGTTATCTTCATCGTTACAAGAAAGACGAAGTTTTGCTTTCAAAGGCACAGAATATGTTAATCCTCTATCTACACACTCATCAACTGTATATTTTGGTGGATCAACTGTGTAATCAATAAACTCTAATACAAAATTTTCTCTGGAATCAGATATAGGAAAATTCTCTGCAAAAACCCTATAAAGACCTTCTTGAGTACGCTTTTCAGGCGGGGTATCCAACTGAAAGAAGTCGCGGAAAGACCTGAATTGGACATCTAGAAAATCGGGGTATTCGAGAACATTCTTAATCGATGAGAAGTTTTTTCTTCCGTCTCTAATTGTTGCCAAGGCTATATAAATTTATTTGAGTAAGAGATACTAAAAAAAAATGAATTTTCTTTAAATTTGCCCATTGTGCAATGAGCCTTAAAATAACATGCAAAAGTAGGGTTTAATAGCCTAAATTACAAAGATCATTGTACATTAAATTGTTTTTCTATCTTTTTTTCTTCCATTTGAAATATTTTATTGAAATCTCTTACAAGGGAACCGCCTATCATGGTTGGCAAATTCAAAAAAATGCACTTTCTGTACAAGAGGTCATCAATAATTGCCTTACTAAAATCTTACGGACAGACATAGTAGTTTATGGCAGTGGAAGAACAGATACAGGCGTTCATTGTTTACAGCAGTTTGCTCACTTTGAAACGATTGAACAACTAGATATACACTATTTATTAAAAAGATGCAATGCTTTTCTTCCTTCCGATATAGCGATTAAACAAATTCTACCTGTAATTCCTGATGCACATGCGCGTTTTTCTGCACTTAGTCGGAAATATATTTATAAAATAAGTCCTTATAAAAATCCTTTCCTCATAGATTTCGCTTACCAGCTATTTCATCCGCTCAACTTAGAAAGAATGCAAGAAGCAGCTGATTTATTGATAAAGTGGGAAGATTACACTGCATTTAGTAAAACAAACTCTGATGTTGAACACCATTTATGTAGGATTGCTAAAGCATATTGGCAAGAAGAACATGAATTGATTTGCTTCCACATAATCGCTAATCGGTTTTTGAGAGGAATGGTTCGTCTGTTAACCGGAGCGTTGTTACAAGTTGGAATGGATAAAATATCTGTAAATCAATTTAAAAGTCTTCTAATATTAAAACAAAGAAATACCCAAAGATTTGCTGTGCCACCTCAAGGGCTTTATCTCTCTGAGGTGAAGTACCCAGAGGATATTTTTTTGTGATAGAATAGTTCTATAAAAATTTCAACTAATCTTTTGGTAGATCAATCATTACTTATGCTTACAAGTGCCTTAGTTATCGTTTCTTATGAAATTAGGGCTAAAATGCTATCATCTTTATTATTAAGCACTGCTTTAGCGTTTTAATAAAATTTCAGCTACTCATCCCCAACTTGAGATGAGGATGCTTTGAAAGATACACTTGCAAAGGCGTTTACAAACACTTTTAATACAACACTTACTTCTGAAATAATCGATTGAATATTTAAGCTCGAATTAAAACTGATAACATTAAACATCCTTTGAAAAGAGAGTGAAGAGATAAATATCTTAAGAAAGCCTATTTCTATAATCTTCATAGCCAAAACTTTTTACTAATTTGAAGTCTCCTATTTCTTTCCAAATGCCAATTGCTGGCAAATTCACACCATTAAAAGTGTTAGTTTTTACCATGGTATAATGGATCATATCATCAAAAATAATCTGATCGCCAATTGAAAGTGGTTTTTCAAAAGTATAATCACCCATTACATCGCCAGCAAGACAAGTCAGCCCACCCATTTTGTAAGCATATCTCCCATCTGAAGATTTTCTAGCACCAATAATATTGGGCTGGTAAGGCATTTCTATGGTATCGGGCATATGTGCAGAAAAGGATGTATCTAGCATAGCGCTCATAACCCCCTGATTCTCTACAATATCTAGTACCGTAGAAACTAAATAGCCCGTTTCCCAAGCAACTGCGCTTCCTGGCTCTAGTATAATTTCTATATCGTAATTGCTGCGAAGATTTTGGATAAGACTTATGAGTAAGTCAATATTATATCCTTTTCGCGTAATAGCATGACCGCCTCCTAAATTTAGCCATTCTGCTTGGTGCAACAAGTGCCCAAATTTTTCCTCTACTGCTTCTAAAGTGTTTTCTAACGATTCAGCACTACCTTCACAAAGTGTATGAAAATGTAGCCCTTCAATACCTTTCGGCAAAGTATCTCCCAGTTTATCAGCAGTAATTCCCAGTCGAGAACCGACAATACATGGATTATATAAATCTGTTACTACTTCTGAATATTCAGGATTGATGCGCAATGCACAGGAAATTGTATGGTCGGCTTTTTCAATATAAGATTTATAGTTCTCCCATTGGTTTAAAGAATTGAAGGTGATATGCCCACAGTATTGCATTAACTGTTCAAATTCATGTGGAATATAGACAGGGCTATAAGCATGAACTTCTCTACCAAACTCTTCGTATCCTAATCGGGCTTCATGCAATGAGCTAGCTGTAGTTCCTGGCAAGTATTTACTTACCAGAGGAAAAGTACTGAACATGGCAAAACCTTTTAAAGCACAGATAATTTTAGCTCCTGAAGCTTTTTGCAGCATATCTAATACCTTCAAATTGCTGTGCAATCTTTTTTCTTCTAGTAGAAAACAAGGACTAGGAATTTTTGAAAAGTTGATCTCAGTTATCACTTATAATTTCTTTAATCTAACTTAAAGGTTTTACAAAATCTATAGGCATATTGAGGCAAACATATTACAAATCATTTAAAATAAAGAAGTACCAAAAACTATAATAAGAACTACAAAGCTGTAACCTTGTGTAAAAATTATCCTTCTATTTTACTTTCCTCATTTTACCTTCAAAATGCATGGATTCACCCGATTTTTCAAAAGTGGACTGATATGTAAAAATTCTTCTATTTACAGGTTGTAACGAGACATTTATCGTATCTCCAACTTGAATTAAACCTACTGATTTTACATTGGAAGACTTTAAAATCAACTGATAATGACATGGAGTCGTCCAAGTTAAATCGTAAACTAAAGTATCCCCTTTTTCTTTGTCAATATTAATTTGTTGATCTGTTGTTCTTACAGCTAAAAGATTTTTATTGTATGTATTTTTATCCTGCTGGAAATAGATAAAGTTACCAACTTTAAACCTATTACAATTTTGGAAATTTGCTACGTGAAAACCTTGAGAAAGCACAAATATTACAATTAATATTAAGGAAGGTTTAATCATTTTTGTCTCTCTAGTTTTGCGTTAAAAAGAACTGTAATCAACTACAATTTTATTTATTCTGTTAGCTCTTCTTTCCTTTTTACCATCTCTACAGTTGCACTTTTACAAATACCACCAATGGGCGGGTTATATTTTCTTATGCTTATATGTACATCTTCTATATTACTAAAAGAAAGTAGCATTTTTGTGCAAATTTTATCCGCTAAAAACTCTAATAATTTTACAGGAACAGCCATTTCTTCTTTCACAATCAGGTAAACATGTTCATAGTTTATAGTATCGTGTAAAGAATCATCTTGTGCAGCCTTTGAGAAATCCACAGTTACTTCTATATCAACGCCAAACTTACGTCCAACTTCTCGCTCCGTTTTGTAGAAACCATGATAAGCAAAAAACTCTAAGCCTTCTAGTTTGATTTTTCCCATTAGTAAAAGTGACGTTATTTAGAATAATGTAGTTTGAGTTGCTTGTAAAGCTTATTTATGCTTTTATTAAGATACTAATACAACAATAAAGTATGGAGGCGAAAATAGGCAAAATGTAAGGCAAAAGAAATCACCTTACTCAAAAAGATATTACTAAAGGTATATGAAAAGCCGTTTAGTCTTTACTGTTTCCTTCAGGTCTATTTTTCATAAATCTTTCATGGATAGAAGTAGGCTTTGAGAAGCTTTCATTAAGCGGAGTATTTTTCTTGGTAGAATAAGATACAGGGTTCTTCTCAGTGACTTTGTGCTCATCTTTTACACCTTCTGAAGGTGTATTTTTTTTACTGACTGGCTGCTTCTTAACCATTTCTTTAAAATGTGGGTCAAAATCCCAATCGATATCAGGCGATACTACTTCGTGCTGGGTACCTGATTTGAACGCAGATTTCTCAGCCAATTGGCTTATCTTGTTTAAAGTTTTATTCATGAAGTGGTTGAGCTCAGCAATTACTTTTTGCCTTCCATATTCTAGTTGTTCTACTTCTTCATTTTTCACCTTCACTTTCTCCTCAGTAGCAGCAATACGTTGTCTACAGTATTGTTCCGTCTTTTCCAGTATTCTCTGTCCTCTATTTTTGGCTTCTTTTAAGATTTGCTCTGCTCTAAATTGAGCCTTTCTTACTACAAGGCTTGCTTCTTCTTCAGCATTAGCTTTTGTTTTTGCATTAATCTCTTTTCCATCTTCTAACGCCTGAAAAAGCTTATTTTCTATATCTCTGTATCGACTGAGTTCATTATTGGTATGAATTAGTTGGTTTGATAGTGAACGGTTTTGCCTTTTCAGATTTTCAAACTCCATTGAAATCTGCTGCAAATAATTGGATACTTCTTCATTAGAAATACCCCCAAGTGTCTTTTTAGAGAATACCTTGTGTCTAATATCCTGAGGAAGAATATCCATATATCGATAGCTATTTGGTTTAATGTGGACTTTGTTTTCGAATTCAAAGTGAAATCTAAAACTTATTCATGAAAAATTGTAACTAATCATCTAAAAAGTTGCAGGAGCTGCTGAATTACTTTCCAAGTATTGCATTTATCTTCACCAGATTCATCTGCAAATCCCAAATTGAAATGGTATTATCATCACTTGCCGAAATAAGATGATTATTTGTACCTAACCATATAAGTTTATTAACTGATGTGCCATGCCCTGCATACCTTGCTTTGTCAATCACTTTTAATAATTTAAATGCTGTGCCATGCCAAACTTTTATAGATTTATCTTTACTACAAGTGGCAAAATATGCCCCACTTTCCATAAAAGTTATATCGTTAATGGTATACATATGCCCAACTATATCTTCAAAGCAAGTATAATTTTTTGTTTCCCAAATTTTTAGATGGGCATCTCTTCCACCACTTAATAAATATTGTCCATTAGGAGTATATGCAAGACTAAAAACCGAATTAGTATGCGCTGTAGTTATTTCTTTAAGCAGGGTATGATCGAGCAAAGAAAAAATACGTATAGCATGATCGCTATACCCGGCAGCGATTTCAAATCCATTTGGGTGTAGTGCTAGTTTTCTGAGTGATTTTTCTGAAATCTTGATTCTTTTTTCAATGCTTAAACTTTCGTGTTTAATTACTATTAACTCTCCTTCTCCGGTAGCTACCCAAAGTTTTCCTAAATCATATTTTATATCGAAAATAGCTGATTTTGTTAGTTGTAATGACGCTATCTCTTTATTAGTATGCAGATCGATAAAGTGAATCCCATCAAAATTTTGCCCAACAACTAATTGATGGCTATCTTGTAAATAGCATAAAGTATATACTGTATTAGGAACTCTGGCAATTAATTTCCCTTGATCAGGTTCATTCATAACCCATTGTACAATCATGCCGTCAGATCCTGCTGAATAAAATACAGAAGGTTCTCTGCCATGCACCATAGCAAATATGCTATTTCGATGTCCTGTAAACATTGCCAATTTCTTTACATCAATAGCACTCATATATTTAATTTTTTTTCCTCAAAAAAAAGACACTTACCACTAAAGTTATTTATTGTTGAATACGATTATCATTTATATTATAATGAGCCTGTTTGAAATATTGTAAAAAATTAAGTGCTAAAAAGGCTTTTTTCAGCAACTTACTTTTATAGTTATACCATCAGTCATAGTTGGTTTTGGGCATAAAGTTTATAACCAAACCCATGACTAAACAAAATAAACAAGACGCTTTAAAAAAACGATTGTAAAGCTTGGTTGTAAACACGGTTGTAAACACGGTTGTAAACTTTAAATCACTTTATTACTATATAACCTAATTGAGAAAAGCATGTTCCAAAAAACAAGGAGTTCTTATATATTCGTACCTTCACAATAAATTCTTTTGATGTTGCCAACAGAAAATAAAATAAAATCACTAGAAGCATTACAAGCTACACGAAAACTATGGGCTGATGAGAACTACCAAGTAGTTTTTACTAATGGTTGTTTTGATATATTGCACCTAGGTCATATTGATTACTTAGAAAAAGCAGCTGCGCTAGGCGATAAGTTAATTGTAGGGCTTAATACTGATGAGTCGGTCTCTAAATTAAAAGGCCCTGAAAGACCTGTAAATAAAGAATATGCGCGTGCCAGATTATTGGCAGCACTGGCATTTGTAGACGCTGTAATATTTTTTGCTTCTCCCACTCCACTTCCTTTAATAGAAACACTTAATCCTAATATATTGGTTAAAGGGAATGATTATTCACCAGAAGAAATTGTAGGAGCAGAACATGTAATATCTTCAGGCGGGGCTGTAAAGACAATATCGCTTGTTAAAGGATTTTCAACAAGCGATATTATTAGTAAGATCAAAGGAATTTAAAAAAGCAGAAAATTCATCTG
This sequence comes from Bacteroidota bacterium, assembly GCA_038748185.1. Taxonomy (GTDB): domain Bacteria; phylum Bacteroidota; class Bacteroidia; order Cytophagales; family Flammeovirgaceae; genus Chondrinema. The sequence continues at coordinate 1,661 of JBCDJE010000059.1, read as the reverse complement.
ATTGCTCACACTAAATGGGAATTTTAATCTAGATTATATTTGTACAATCCATCATGTCTTATAGAAATAAATGTGCGATTTTCGATCCAGTAATCAATAGGCGATATACCTCCATTGCTCCTAATCAATTTTATTTCCTGTTCTTCCGTATCTATTAAGTAGTACCCATCGTTACTCCCATCTTCAGCTAGAAATTCTTGATACACTACATAAGGTATCTTAGCCGGGTTTTGTCCCATAACGGTATACAAATATTTTATTTTGCCTTCCGTTTCTTCAAATATTTGATTGGTACCTTCAAATACAGTTATTTTTTGCTTAGCATATTGGAAACCATTCAAATCAGCTAATTCATAATTAGTTCCTTGTAATAATCCAGTATTATTATCATAAGCATTAATGGAAAAGAAGGATGTTTCTAAAAAATCAAATGTTTGCACTGAGGCATCCGAAAGCACTCTTCTACTTTCAAACCAAAGACCATCTCTTCTCAATGAATTAATAGTTGAAGAATAAAGATTTATCGCAGAATTTTTTATTGGAGTAAACTCTTTACTACCGACGCTTATTAACCGACTACCACTTTCATCTATATTATTATCTCTAGGTGTTAATATTGACACTAGTATCTGTTCATCGACCACTCTTGAAAAGGTTCCAGGCTCACGCACATAATTAACAAAGTCATATTCCTTAGAATTTATGTTGTAAGTATATAGCGCTGCCGAGTCTAGTTGTAGGGTTCTATCATCTTTGAATTTTGATACTGTATATATTAGGTCTTGATTGATTGCTCTTATTAAACCTCCTTTAAAGTCATCATCTATTAGTTTTTGCTCACCTGTTACTATATTATAACTATATAGGCTTGTAACAGAAGCTATATTAGAAGGATTAATAGAATAGAAAAACATCCCATTATCAGGACTTAAATCAAATTCTTGAAGATAGTTATCAAATTCAAATAGCATTTCTTCTTTCAGTATATCAACAAATCGATGTTGGTAGTCTAATAGAGGAACATTGTAAATTGTATCGTTCTGTTCTCTTTTTATTTGCAATAATAAATCGATAGGTTGGCTGGGAAAATCGTATTCTATGCTTGCAGTTAAATTGGCATAATTTGGGAGTTGGGGTGTAAAACTGGCCAATAAACTAGTATCACTACCTGAAGTAATAAAAACTTTGCCTTGGGCTATTTGGCTTGCCCCTAGCCTAATATCCAAAAGATTATCTCCTTTTACCAACATTTTATAAGAAACACTGGCATCTACTTTTTGTGGTGACACAAATGGTTCAACAGTTCTTGTTGTTAAACTATCATCTTCACAAGAGAGGAAAAAAAAAGTTATTATAATTACGGGGTAAAAAAGGAGATTTTTTTTCATTTACTGAGGCTTTTGATTATACAGTGATCATTTTTATAAAAGTACATGTAGATGCTCATAACTTCAAGAAAAATCAATTATAAATACGGACACAAAAGAAGGCATGTTACTAGTCTACTTAATGAAAATTTGATATTATTCTTCTTAAATTAAAAAGTAATTTAGATTCGTTAGGTGTTGGCAATACTTTAAAAGACACTTTAAGATTCTTTCTTCTTAGTCAATTAATCATTTTCTACTAACTGATGAGAAGATTATTGCCATATTGAGGAT